>CAXBOL010000018.1:0-16883 GCA_963977295.1 uncultured Opitutaceae bacterium | reverse complement strand
GGAGACACGAATGGCTTCGCTAGCGCTGCGCCTGGGAACGCAACCATCTTTATCTAAACAACTTTATTTGAATTCAAACGGAACGGTAGTGACGTTTATTCGTGTTTCCCGCACTGCGGGATGGTTCAAAACACCCAGTTATTTGAAGTTTCTTGAGAGGTAAGGAAGAGAACGAAGTGGTTGAAAAGCATTCATTTGTGCATTTCTTCCTTTCCTTTTGTAAAGTCTAAGTGGTCCGAGCTGTGGGTATTAAAACGATTCTAAGGCGTGACGATCGCCTTAATGACGCCGTCACGGTAATTCATCACGAGGTCGAAGGCGCGGGCGGTGCCTTCAAGCTGGAATCGATGCGAAATGAGGCCATCCACGACGCCTTGCATCAGGGGGTGATCGTAGAGGGCAATGGCTCGCGGATACGTGTGTTTCATGCGGCGGGCGAAACGCACGGTGAGGCCTTTGCGGCGGGGGACGGAGTGGCCGAATTCGGTGCGATCATGCGCGGGAATACCGACCAACACGGCGCGACCGCCAGATCGAGCCGCCTCGAAACCGAGCTCGACCGATCGTCCCGCATCGGCCGCCTCGAACACGACGTCAACGCCTCGGTTTCGGGTGGCAGTGTGTAACGGAGCGAGGGTGTCGCGATTTTCAGGGAGCACGTCAAACGCCGCCGTTGCTCCCAGTTCCAGGGCTTTCGCCCGCCGCTCTGGCAATGGGTCGAAAAGGTAGATAGGGCTGGCCCCGGAAACCTGGGCGACACTGAGAATGAGGAGGCCGATGGGGCCCGCGCCGAAAATGGCGACACTGTCGCCCGGTCGAATTTTCCCGAGATCGACGGCGTGGATCGCGACGCCCAACGGTTCGAGGACCGCTCCGGCCTCTCCGGAAATGTGGTCGGGTAAAACGAAGCAGTTTTTCGCCGGCACCAAGAGTTGTTCGCAAAACGCACCGTCGTCGGGCGGGACGCCAAAGAATTCGTGGTCGGGGCAAAGATTGGGATTTCCTTCGCGGCAGTTTTCACAGTGACCGCAAGGCATGGCAGGCTCGACGGCGACGCGTTGGCCCGGTTCGAGGGTGTGCCCGGATTCAGTCATTGCATTCGGCCCGATCGCGACCACCGTGCCAGCGAATTCGTGACCCATGCGAAACGGGTTGTCGGCGATGCGACCTCCGATCCCGCCCGTTTCATACATGTGCAAATCGGATCCGCAGATGCCGACTGCGTCGATTTGGATAAGGACTTCTCCCGAAGCAGGAGCTGGAGGGGTGGGATCCTCAGCGAGGCGAAGATCGAAAGGACCGTGGAGGCGAATGGCGCGCATGAATATCAGGGGAAGGTGAGTCGGTTTTACTCGGAGTGGAGCAGGCGTGCGATATCGATGCGCGTCGCACGGATGGCGGGAACGAGGCAGGCACTCAGCGCGATGAGGAGGAGAACGCTGCCGACAACGGCGAGGACGACGGGGTCGTGGGCAGATGTTTCATAAACGAGGCTGGTGAGAAAGCGGCCAAGTCCCCACGCGCAGCCCAGACCGATGAGGATACCAAGCAAGGTGAGTTTAAGGCCTTGGTTTAATACGAGATGGAGCACATGGCGGCGGGTCGCGCCGAGAGCGAGGCGCACGCCGAACTCACCGCAGCGTTGGTTCACCGTGAATGCGAGCAGCGAGAAAATACCCACGGCGGTTAAAACCAATGCGATGGCCGCGAGGATCTGGAGCACAGAGCGGGCAAGGGTTTCAACCATGAGTTGTCGGGCGCGGATTTCGGTGAAAGGAGTGACGCCGAAGATGACCAACGACGGATTTAGGTTGTAAAGATGGCGACGAACCTCCTCGCCGAATGCCTCGGACACTTCTGGAGCCGTTTGGATAATGATGGACTGCGCCGCGTAAGGGCCGTTCGAGATTGACCGATAGATGGCGGGTGGCGCACCCAGGCGAGGTGAGGCGACAGGATCTCGTATGACGCCGACAACTTGCAGGCCTACTTGGTCGGAATCATGGCTGCGAAACATGCGGGCCGGTCGAATCAATTGACCAATCGGGTTGGTATCCGGCCAGCGTAAACGAGCGAGGGATTCGTTGATGAGGACTTCGTTCGTCGCGTTGCCTTTCTGCCACGAGCGTCCCCGAAGGATTTGGAGTCCGGCGGTGGCCAGGTAGTCGTCGTCCAGAAAAGTTATGGCCACTGGACTGGGGGAACCATCGTCGTTCTCGATGGCTTGGTTTGCCATAGCATAGCCCGACATGATGAAGTTTGATCCGTAGCTGACGCGAATGACGCCCGGGAGTTCTTGGAGAGCGGCTTTGGTCGCGGACCAGGTAGCGCCGAGCTTCTCGAGATTTCTGGTGATGGTTTTGTCGGCGAAGTAGGGGGTTACACTCCAGCGGTCCTCGACGGTGAATCCGGGTTCGACGGATTGAAGGCGTTCGAATGAGCGCACCATGAGACCTGCGCCAGCCAAGAGCACTAGCGCGACGACGATCTGGAGCACGACCAACCCGCTGCGCAAGCGTGCCGTGAATCGGCTATCGCCGAGAGTGCCACCAGTAGTCTTGAGGGTGGGCGAGGAGCGGATTCGCCAAAGCCGAACGGAGGGAGGCAGGGTGATGATGGCTCCGGTGGTGATAGCCAGCCCGACGAGAATCATGACGGCGCGGGGATCGAGTCGCCAAAGGCCGGTATCAGCGCCAAACTGGGATGATCCACTGAGTGAGAGCACGATGGGCAACATGACGTTGGCTACGATCAACCCAAGGAGAGAGCCGCCCAAAATGAGGCAGATGTTCTCGACGAGACTGAGGCGGAAAAGTTGCCAACGGCTAGCCCCAAGCGAGAGCCGGATGCCAAATTCCTTGGCTCGGTCGAGATGGCGGAGGGCGATGAGGTTGATGACGTTGAGACAGGAGAGGGCGTAGAGGAATCCGACGGCACCAAACATGACCCGATAGTATTCTGGCCGCAGCCACGCGTTGGCGGATTGGAGTGAGTTCACGGCGGGCGAGGCTTGCTGTTGAATGTAAGCAAGGTTGGGTGGCAGCGAGACGGGATTGGCGGTGAGCGCGGCTTGAACGGATTCGGGGGTTTGGTCGGGTCGAAGCTTGGCAAAGTAAGTGTAGGGCGGTGACCACGGGTTGGCGGGGTCAGTTACCGGATGATGAGGTCGCACGATACCCGCTGACATTTGGCTGGGCATAGTCTGGTTCTTACCGAGCACTCCAATGATGGTGCAACTGGAGTCAGCGTCTTGCAGGATCAGGTCTAGAACGTCGGCTCTTCCGCCGAGTTTAGTCTGCCAGAAATCGTAGGTGATGATGGCAACATTGTCTTGGCCGGACGTGTATTCTGCGGGGAGGAAATCGCGTCCGAGCGTAGGTTTGATTTTAAGGATTTCGAGGAGATGGCGGGTTGCACCGAATTGGAGGGTGGCAACGGGTTCGCCCTCAAAGGCTACATTGCCAATGATCGCGGCGCCGCGACCGGTGGTTTCGAATAAATCCCGCCGGGTATCGTAGTCGTCGGCGACAATGCCGGGAAGAGTCGGCAGGAATTGGCCGCCACTCATCTGGCGTCCGATGAGGCACAGGCCATCAGGGTAGTCGGTGGAACGGAAAAGGACCCAGTCAACTACGCTGAAAATGGCGGTGGCGGAGCCGATGCCGAGGGCGAGGGTCAGAATGGTGACCGCGCTAAATCTCTTGGCCCGAATCAATCCTCGGAGGGCAGGGCGAAATGAAGCGAGCATGGAGATTCGTGATCGAAGGTGAGACGGGTGGAGTTACTTGGGGCATTGACCGTGCCCTCGCTTTTGACGTCTTGGTGGCCACAAGCGGCGGCAGAGCGTTCGCGGAGGGTGTAGGCATGGTGACCGTGAGACCGGAGCAGACGAATCGATCGAGTTTCAGCGTTCACAGGGTGGGGTGGGCGATTGCGTCGGGTGCTCGAACATCAGATAGGGTGAAGAGGAAATTGGGGCGACTTGCTACATTGCTGAGTTTGGAGGTCAGGATGAGCAGAATGGCGGACGAGAGCAGGCGAAAGTGTAGTGCGAGGGGGATGGAGTGGCAGAAACGGTCGAGTTCCGAACGCTAAGATGGGTCTTTGCTAGGGGACAACCCAAAGTATCGGGAGGTTGGGACGCCGTCGATGAGGCAGATTTTAGCAAGAAGAGAGGAGAGTATTTCCTTCCCCCGTTTTCGGATGGGGATTAGGGTTAAGGCTTCACTGCTCGCAGTAGCCCGACGGAACGAACATCCGGCGTGGCGTGGCAAAAACTCCCCATTTTAATCTGGTCACATTATGTCCTTCTCCGGCTCCACTTGTTTTGAATCTCGTCGATCTTTTCTGCAAAAAAGTGCCGCTATAGGCGCATCATGGTTGGTCGCCCCGTCAATTGTCCGATCCCAAGCGTTGGGGGGCAAAGGCAAGGTCGGCGCGAATAGCCGCATCAACATCGGGTTTATTGGTCACGGCAAACAAATGACCGGGCATCTGAATATTGTGACCACGCCAGGGGTGCAGCCGTTGTATGTTTGCGACGTGAAGGCGGATAAATTGGCGGACGCTAGAAAGGAAATGGCGCGCCGTGGATTCCCAGACGTGAAAGCGACGCCGGATTTCGAAGATATCATGAATGACCCGGCGGTGGATGCGGTGTTGGTCGTAACCCCAGATCACTGGCACGCGGGCATCGCGATCGCGGCGATGCGGGCGGGCAAGGATGTCTACGTCGAAAAGCCGATGACGCTCACGATCGCCGAAGGCAAGGCGATGGTGGAGGCGCAGCAGCGCTACGGCGCGGTGGTTCAGGTCGGTTCGCAGCAGCGTTCCGAGACGGCATTCTACAAAGCCGCTGTGATGGTGCGCAGTGGGTGGATCGGCCAGATCAAGGAAGTGCACACGCGGTTGGGGTCGTTTCCCGCGCCGACCTTGGGCGCGGAAGAGCCATTACCGGACGGATTTAATTACGACAAATGGTTGGGACCCGCGCCCTACGAGCCCTACACCGCAAACCGCGTGCTCGGCGACTACAGCGGAGGTTGGCGCAGCTATTGGGAATACGGGTCCCGCAAAAATGGTGACTGGGGAGCGCACCATTACGATATCGCCCAGTGGGCCTTGGGACGGGACGCTTCCGGACCTTCGTTGTTCGTGCCCAAGGGGTATAAAGGTGAGGAGTATCAATATCATCAATACGATGATGGGGTTAAAGTGATTCGCGATTATCCCATCCGCGACGGACACATGATCCGATTTGTCGGCACGGACGGGGACATCTGGGTGAGTCGCGGTGGGCGACTGGACACTTCCGTGCCCGAGATGGCCAAACGACCGCTCAGTCCGAATGACCAGCGACTCTATCAATCGACCAACCACGCCCAGAATTGGCTGGAGTGTATTCGCACGCGGCGGACCACGATCTGCCCGACGTCGGTCGGCCATCGCACGGCGACGATTTGTCAACTCGCGGGGATCGCGGAGCGCTTAAACCGCCCGATTCGCTGGGATCCAGTGAACGAACGGATAGAAAACGATGCCGGTGCCACGCGTTGGGAAGATCGTCCCCGGCGAGCGGGTTATGAACTCCCAGCCTGAGCCCGAAACCTTTCGACGCTGAATTTTAATGAAAACTAGAATTTTATTTTTGATCTCCCTGTGGGTCGCCACGTCCATTACGTGGGCGAGCGACGTGAGCTCGTTGGTCGCCAATCTCGATTCCACGGATTTTGAGGCGCGCCAATCAGCGCGACTCGAGTTGCGGCAGACTCTCGTCGATGCCGGCTTCTGGCAGCGTCGAGGGATGGAGAAGGAGCTGCTTAAAGTGGTCGGCCCGGCCCAGTCCTTTGCCACTCGAGATTGGGCGATTCGTATGCTCGAACTCGTGGGTAACAGCGGCTCGGTCAAGACACTCACGTCGTTGTTGCACGATGAGAATCCGCATATCAGGGATGATGCCAGACGGGCGTTAATGGCGATTCCGTCGTCATCGGCGACCAAGGCTTTGGAACGAGCGCTGAGTGCGGCGAAACCGGAAGAGGAAGCCGGTTTTATTGACGCATTGGCCTATCGGGGGGAGGCCCGGTCGGTGCGCGTGCTCACCGCCGTGTTGCTGAACGGACCGCCCAAGAGTGCGTCGCGCGCGGCATTGGCATTGGGTAAAATCCGAGGAAGTTCGGCCGTTTCTGCGCTGATAAAAAAATACCCGTCGGCCACGGGCGTTTTAAAGCGCGATATTGAATTGGCGCTGATCGATGCGGGGCTGCAGGACAAGGATTTAGCTCAGACCTTGGCGATGTCCGGACAGACGGGATCTATTCGGGTGGCTGCGTTTGAGCGACTGACCGCACTGGATCCGCCGGCGGCTCAAGTCGTGCTCGATGAAGTGTTGGCGAAATCTGATTTTCCCAAACGCAAAGTGATGATTCGCAAGGCGGTTTCGTCGAAGATCCAGGGGGATTTGATGGCGCGACTCAGCAGTTTGGGCGAAGAGGAACAAGCAATCGTGTTGGGAGCGATGGCGGACCAGCGTTTGTCGCAGTATGAATCGATCGTGCTGGCGTTGTTGCCGAATGCTTCGGTCGCCAACCAACCGTTGGTGGTGCAAACTTTGGGTCAGATCGGATCCGATGCGAGTTATCAGCCGCTCTTCGAATTGTTTCTTGCCGGCGGGCGGGATCGCGAAGTGGCTGCGGCGTTGGCTCGGCTCAATGCACCTTCAGCGGATGCCAAACTATTGAGTGTCGCTCAGGGCCCGCAATCAATTGCCGACCGGATCAGTGCGTTGCGGCTCCTCGTGTTACGCAACACCGAAGGGGTGACGACGCTGCTGAATGGGTTCAGCGAACTGGGCAACGAACCGGAATTGCGTAAGGCTGCCTTCAAGGGTTTGGAAGTGGTGGGCAATACCGAGAGTTTGAACAAATTGCTCGGCTATGTGGTCGAGGGCGACCCGTTGACTTTTCAAGCGCAGGGAAGCCTGAAGAAACTTTCGGTTTCAATTGGCGTGCCCGACTACCTGTGGACCGAGTCGTATGAGCCGGTGCTGCGCCGCGCGGCCAACGACGAGGTGCGGGGTAAAGTGATCGAGATTTTAGATGGGATCTCTGGTGAACGTGCCGCGGCCTATTTGCAGGATTTGGTGATGACGCAGTCCCCTTTGCGGACCGACGCCCTGAAGGTTTTGTCCCGTTGGACTGATCTTTCTGCGGGTGAAGTCTGGCTTGCCATCGAGGCCGCGCCGACCGCGTCTGACGCAGATAGAGCCATGGCTCTATCTGCGTTGAAACGTCTGTTTAGTTCCGATCGGATTACGGGCGACGACCGGGCCCGGGTCGATCTAGGCGTGAAGGCGATACAGCAAATTTCTACGGTCGATTTCAAACGGGCGATTCTATCCAGTTTTAAGGGTAAAAATCCATGGACCACCTCTCAGCAGATAGGCATGTCATTTCCGGTCCTGCTGAGTGATCCGGACATCGCAGTGCAAGTGCAGGCCTTGATTGAAGCTAACATTCTAGAATGAGTGGGCGGACTCTGCCTGAGTTTGGCTCGTTTCGTTGAGCCGGAGAATCATCGTTCAGGGTCTGAGTGATCGAAGACTCGGACCGATGAGGCCACCGGACCCGGAAAAGCCATGCCCCATAGGGTGGGGCTGGTTTGAGGTGATGGATCGGCATCGGGGGCGAGGAGCGAGAAGAGGTGATCAAAGCGGAGGCTGCACTGGAGTCGTCGCTGGCCAGAGGATCCAATCTTGGGGTTGAGCACGAGGAGCGACTCACTGAACGGAGGTTTGCTCTTCATCTCCTGCGCCCGGCGTCGCACCTCGCGGTAGTCGATGGATCGGTCTTTGATCAACGCATCAAGACGCTCCAAGTCGGCTCGGGACACTGGCCCCCACATCATGCGCCATACTTCGGGGTGAATTTTGGGAGCGACGATGTTAACGAACCGTTTCACGTCTCCGTCTTGTTGCCAAAACCCAACGAGGAGAATGAACGGTTCCTCGATGTCGTATTGTCGCAACGCGTCTCCAAGGCCGACGGCGGTCCGGTATTTGATCGCCTTGGGATTGACGGGGATGCCGCCGTAGTTGCGATTGGCCGCGGCGGGAATGTCCCACTTTTGCGTGTAGCTTTCCGGTTGGTAGCCGTTGAAGAATGTGTCGCGTATCCACTCCTCAAATATCACGCCGTGCTGCTGAACTTCAGTGGCGGGTGCCGTCAACACCGCCGCCGTGCACGCCAGGAAGACAAAGGCAATTCGCCGGATCAGGCCGGGGTTGGAGCCAATGGGGAGCTGCGATTCGGGTCGGGGGAGCGACATTATCCGCGGTGGGTAAGCAGGGCGGAAACTTCTCGAACCAATACGGCGAGCTCGAAAGGTTTCTGGATGAATGCATCGACCCGGAGTTGCTTCATTTTGGCCTCGGCATCTTTTTGGCTATAACCACTGAGAATAATGGCGCGGAGAGCGGGATTGATTTCCCGGAGGATCTTCAGCGTGTCGGCGCCCGAAAGTCCGGGCATCGTCATATCAAGTAGGACGACGTCAATGGAGTCTGGCTGCGCCTTATACCGTTCGATCGCTTCTTGTCCTGATCGAGCGGATACGGTGGTCATACCACTCATTTCGAGCGCGGTGACCGTGACCTCCAGCACTGCCTCCTCGTCGTCGACGACCATGGCGGTTCCGGCCAGAGTAGGACTCTCCGCGAAGGGGGATGCGGTGTTCTCGGAGGCGACATATTCGTCGGTGGCTGGCAGGAGCACCCGAAAAGTCGATCCGTGTCCCACTTGAGATTCGAGGAACAACGCGCCTTGGTGACCTTGGACGATGCCCAACACGGTGGAAAGACCAAGCCCACGGCCGTGGAACTTGGTGGTGAAAAAGGGTTCGAAAATGCGGGTAATTTCCGCGGCATCGATGCCACAGCCGTTGTCGATGAACTCCAATCCCAGATACGTTCCAGACGGAAGGTCGGGATTGCCGATTGCCTGACTCAAGTCCGCCGCAGTGTAGGGGCGCTCAAAGGTGCGCAAGGTGATATTGCCGGGGCGGTCTCCGATGGCATCGGCGGCGTTAATGATCAGGTTCATTACGACCTGTCGTAGCTGCGACGAATCCGCGCGGGCGGCATGTAGGTGGGAGGCGAGCTCCAGAGGGATTTCGGTGTTTTTACCCAAGGAGACGGCTACGAGCACGACGGTATCGCGCACGATGTCGTTGAGGTCGATCAGCTCGAGGGAGTGTGGTCCTTGACCGGCGTAGGTCAGCATCTGCTCGCATAAATCCGATGCGCGGCGGGCGGCGGTTTCGATGCGTTTTAGCTGCTCATAGTGATCGGAAACGCGGCCTCCTTTTTCGCGGATCATACCCGCGTGGCCCAGGATCGTAGTGAGAATATTGTTGAAGTCGTGAGCCACTCCACCGGCCAACACGCCCAGGCTTTCCATGTGTTGGCTGGCTTGGAGTTTTCGTTCGAAGCGCTGCCGCTCCGCTTCGGCGGCGGCACGGTAGGAAATGTCGGTGACGACGCCGCAAATGGAGTAGACTTTGCCGTCGGCATCGAGGAGCGGGAATTTTTGCACAAGATCGGTGCGTGATTTTCCGCTGATGTCCAACTCGGTTTCATAACGTTGGGGCGTTTTGGTTTCGATGATGAGCTTATCTTCGTCGGTAAACTTCTTGGCGATTTCGGGGGGGAACAGTTCGAAGTCGGTTTTGCCAAAAATTTCCGGAGCCGTGCGACCCATCGCGCGTTGATATTGTTCGTTGAACATCGTGTAGCGGCCGCGGAGGTCTTTGATGAAGATCTCACTGGGACTGCGATCGATCACG
Source organism: uncultured Opitutaceae bacterium (assembly GCA_963977295.1). Lineage (GTDB taxonomy): Bacteria > Verrucomicrobiota > Verrucomicrobiia > Opitutales > Opitutaceae > Actomonas. Next base: position 7,043 of record CAXBOL010000018.1, on the reverse strand, counting down.
CTCCGGAGGAGTGATTCACTTTCGCGCAGGCTCTTTTCTGCGATAACGCGCCGGGTGATGTCCTTTTCCAGTAATTTACGGGAAGCGATGGCATCTGCGGTCCGACGCTCCACGGTGCGTTCAATCTCGCGGTTGCGGAGCAGCAGCGTATTGACCAAGTAAGCCAGAATGAAGGTGATCACCAGACCGCCGCTGAGCAAAACTCCGCCCACTGCGCTTCGTTGGTCGGCCGCCCAATCGGGATTGATCATCGCGACAATCCGCCAATCGCGTCCACCGATTGAAATCGTTTCAATCACCACGTGGGGATCGTTGGGCGCTGATGGGGGTGGCGGCGCGAAGGTGGTGGTGTTGTTGATGGGCGGTTCGTAGCCGGCGAGATTGGCATACATTACCCGGCGTTCCTCTCCGGTTGCCGACGCATCCTCATAGTAAAGCAGCAATGCATCGTTAGCCACGCCTTGGTGAAGCTGGGCCAGGGCTTCATGGATCTTAAAAACACACTGGATGAAGCCGCGAAATTCATCGGTTTCTTCGCCCAGTAGTTGGCCAAAGACTGGCATGATGAGGATGGTGCCGAGGTCGTCATCGGGTTCGTTCGCCTGAGCGAGGCGGAACTGGGGTGTCGCTACCAGAGAGCGGGTGGCTCGTGCTTGCTCCAAGAATTTGGCCGTGGGCGCGTTGCGGATATCGTAGCCGATAATCTGCTCGTTCCCTTCGAGGGGGACGGCCAGTTGAATGGGGTAGTAATAATCGGCCAAGGGAGCTGGCTCCCAAGTGTTATCGGGTCGCTTCTGACGAATAACATACGGGGTTCCGAGCTGATATGTCGTGCGGCGTTCGAATCTTTCCCGTTCGGACTGCGGCACCGCAGGCACCCATTCCATGACTGCAATGGCGGGGTGTCGGCGGATCAAATTGCGGAAGCTTGATCCCAGCATAGCGCGGAATACCGGATTCGAGAAAGAGCCGATCGTGCGCAAGTTCTCCAAGAGCTCCGGGTAGAGCAAAATTTGCTCGCGGGCCACGTGGGCCTGCGCGATGGCTCGCCGCTGGAATTCCTCCGCGACTCGCGCGTTTTCTTGTCGCACGGTATTCAGCCAGATCCCCACCGTCGCAGCCACCCCAGCGAGCCCGATGATGGAAACGACGACTAAGCGATGACTGGATAGCGTTTGAGGCCGGAACATCTGAATTGACTCAAACAACCTCGGGGAAATTCAGCACGCACATTTTCGACCTGCCGCCTTTGGTCGAAAATTGGATTGGTCAGTCGACTTCTCCTCGACCCGTCGAGCGCAAACACCCTGAGTGGATGGATGAATTCGAAGCCATTGGGATTTGCAATTGTGGGCACCGGGATGATCGCGGGTGTGCATGCTCGAGCGATTAACGCCGTGGAGGGCGCGAAGCTGGTGGGAGTGGTGAGTCGCGATCAGGCGAGGGCGCAAGCCTTTGGAGAGAAGCATGGTGGGGGGGTGATCACCTCGACCGTGGCTGCAATGGCGTCACGCGACGACGTGCACGTGCTTTGCATCACCACGCCAAGTGGAGCGCACCTCGAGCCGGCGTTGGCGGCCATCGCAGGGGGAAAGCATGTGGTGATTGAGAAGCCGTTGGAGGTGACGGTGGCACGGGTGGATGAAATGCTTACCGCGGCTGCAGCGGCCAACGTGCAAATTATGCCCATTTTTCAAAGTCGGTTCAGCTCCGGAGCTCGGACGGTGAAAGCAGCACTCGAGGCGGGTCGATTGGGCCGCATGACCCTGGCCAGCTGTCACGTGAAGTGGTTCCGGGAGACGACTTACTACACCGGATCGCCCTGGAAGGGCACGCTTAAGCTGGATGGGGGCGGGGCGGTGATGAATCAGGGGATACACGGGGTGGATTTGCTACAGTGGTTCACTGGATTGCCCGTCGAGGTGAGTGCGATGAAAACCCGGCGAGTGCATACGGGCATCGAAGCCGAGGACACGGCTGCGGCGGTGCTGCGTTTCCCGGATGGAGCGTTGGGCACAATTGAGGCGAGCACTGCCGCGTGGCCAGGTTGGTCGCTGCGGATCGAACTTTGCGGGGAACGTGGTTCGATTCGCCTCGAAGACGGCGTGATCACGGAATGGAAGTTCCAGGACGAGGTCCCAGAAGATCATCTGGTGCGTCGAGGAGGGGCGGCGGAGCTCGGATCGGGCGCCTCCAACCCAAGCGGTATTTCGATCGAGGGCCATGTGCGCCAGATCGAGGAGATGGTGGGGGCGATCAGGGAATCGCGTCCCCTCGCCATCCAAGGCCCCGATGGCCGTAATGCGGTCGCGCTCATCGAGGCGTTGTATGCCTCGGCTGAATCCGGCCGCCCAGTCCGTGTAGAGGCCTAAACGGTTTCGAGCTCTTCGCTCACTTCACTCGTGAGGCAACGAGCTAGCGCTGGGGCTCAGGGTTTGAGTCGGTAATGTTGGATCGGGGCTCGTTCGGCTTCTGTGGTGATCCAAAGTTCCTGACTGTCGGCCGAGAAACAGAGTGCTTCCGCTTGTGGAAGGCCCTGGACCGGAATGCGTTCCGGTGCATGCGAGAGCGCCGTCGCCCAAGACTCGTTGGGGGCGCGACGATAAAACCAAATGTTGCCGTAGGTCAGGATGGCCGCAGCTGAGCCATTGGGGGCCAAGTCAAAGGCGGAGACCTGGGAGCGATATTGACCGAGGCGGCCGGGAATGGCGCGTTCGGCGGCGGTTGGAGGCACGACGCCGGCGACCGGGTTGAGCAGGCGGGCGACTTGAGTTGCACCCGTAACTGGAGCGGTGAGGTCGGGCAGGGGCAGCGAGTAGAGCACGGGAGGCTCGGTGCGTTTGGAAATGAGCAGGATTTCGTTGGTCTCGGGAGAAACGGCGACGCCTTCGCAGTCGCGAGGTCCCTCCGGCCAACTGAACGGTAGCACAAACGCCGCATTGAGCGTCAGGTTAGTGGGCGTGGCTCCGCGGTGAAGTGTCGGCTCGGGTAAAAGGTAGAGTTTGGTGTCGTGGCGCACGGCATTATTGTCGCCGGTGTCGGCGATCAGAATCCATGGCTCGCCGTGCCAGACGAAGGTGGCAATGTCCTCCCAATCTCGGGCGGTAGCGTTGCTGACTTTGATCGTGGCGAGAGTCTCGCCGGTTGAGTTGAGCGCGTAAATTTCGGCCGCTCCTCCGCTGTCGTTGTGCGTCCAAAGCATATCGGATTCCCGCCGGGATGGGGCGATACCGCTCAGCTCATTGAGTGTGGCATCCGCCACGTGACCGACCACTACCGGCCCGGTTACTTTCGGATAGGCCCGGGGGAGTTGTGAGCAGCCGGCAAAGCCACTGAAAATTAGCGAGCAAAAATAGCGCAGGATTTGGTAGAGCGACACGGGAACCGGAATTAAAAAGCCCTACGTTGGAATTAATCCACGTAGGGCGCAAGTTATCCGATTCGGGTTCAGATCGGATCGAAACCTGATTCTGGGCGCTGGACTACTTTCTGGTCAGGACAAAGAAGGCGTGAATGATTCCGCCGACGCCGAGGAGTAGCACCCAAAGCAGCAGATTAATCACGAAGTCTTTACCGGCTCCTTTTCGCATGAAGACCGCAACGGGCGGGATGAAGATGGCGAGGATGATTTCGAGAATTGTCATAGTTTCAGGGAGGGTTCGAAACTTAGCTTTTGGAGATTTCGGGCTTACGATCAAGTGTAGGAATTACTTAAGGGGATCGATCTTTGCGTTTGGCTTCGATCAGCGAATCACCGACGTTGGGTTCCATGCCCATTGGAAATTCCGCTGCGATTCGTCGTTTGTTTGACGAAGTAGGAACGGTCGACGCCGTCGGTGTCGAGGAACGTGCTGCCAAATATACCACGCGATCGATCAAGACAGGCTCGAAGGTCTTCGGTCTTAAACTGGCGGCCTCCATGGTGGATCTCACGACGTTGGAGGGGAAGGACACGCCGGGCAAAGTCCGGGCTCTCTGCGCGAAGGCGCTGCACCCCCATCCTGGATTGGACGTGCCCACCACAGCCGCAGTCTGTGTGTATCCTTCCATGGTCAAACACGCGCGGAAAGTGCTGGGGGATCGTTCGCCCGTGAAAATCGCGTCGGTGGCGACGGCCTTCCCGAGCGGTCAAGCGCCGTTGAAAACCCGTTTGGCCGAAGTCAAAGCGGCCGTGGCGGATGGCACCGACGAGGTCGACATGGTCATCAATCGTGGCGCGTTTCTGGCGGGTGAATTCGAACGGATGCAGGACGAGATCGCCGCGGTCGTGGAGGCGTGCGGTGATGCGGCACTCAAAGTGATTTTGGAAACGAGCGAGCTCGAAACCTACGACAACATTCGGGCCGCTTCATTCCTGGCCATGCGCGTGATTCGCGAAGGCGATTTTATCAAAACATCCACCGGCAAGACCTCGTCCAATGCCACGCTGGCCAACAATCAAGTCATGCTCGATGCCATCCGTGACTTTTATCTGGATACGGGCATTTCCATCGGGATGAAGCCCGCGGGCGGCATTAAATCGGCCAAGGAAGCACTGACCTTTTTGGTCGCGGTCAAAGAAACCCTGGGTGACGCGTGGCTGACCAATACCCGTTACCGCTTCGGGGCGTCGTCGTTGTTGAACGACCTGTTGCGTCAATTACTCAAAATGCAAACCGGCGCCTACCGCGCCCCCTACGAATTCAGTGAAGCCTCCGGCGCTTATTGACCGCTGATCTTATTAACCACAGATGGACACAGATAAACACAGATTCATTCAGGATCCTAAAATCTCGGACGGGGTATTGCCGAGAGAGGTAATTCATTCTGATCCGTGTTCATCTGTGTCCATCTGTGGTTAGATTTCCTTCTATTTTCCCTTTTTCTGATGTCTGTTAAAACTACTCGAAAGCAAGCGGCCGTGCGGCGGCCGGAGCGTGAATTGATTTTTGGCGATTTGTGGGCCTTCGATCCCGCTCCCGAATCGGCGGACCCCAAGCTCAAAGCGCGTTACGAGCTCTTTATCGACGGCAAGTTTGTCGCTCCGAGGGGGCGTCGCTATTTCAAATCAATCAATCCCGCGACCGAGCAACCCTTGGCTGAGATTGCCTTGGCGTCGTCCAAGGATGTGGATGCGGCGTTTGCTGCCGCCGCCAAAGCAGCTCCGAGTTGGGCTAAACTTCCGGGCGCTGAACGAGGAAAATACCTGTATCGGATCGCGCGCTTACTCCAAGACCGGGCGCGGGAATTTGCGGTGGCCGAGACGTTGGACGGGGGCAAGCCGATCAAAGAATCGCGCGACTTTGACGTGCCCATGGCGGCGGCGCATTTCTTTTATCACGCCGGTTGGGCCGATAAGCTCGCTTATGCGTTTCCGGGTGCCACCCCAGTGCCTCATGGCGTGGTGGGACAAGTGATCCCGTGGAACTTTCCCTTGTTGATGCTGGCGTGGAAAATCGCGCCGGCTCTCGCGACCGGTAACACCGTGGTGCTGAAACCGGCAGAGACGACTTCGATCACGGCGATGAAGTTTGCCGAAATCGTATTGGAGGCAGGATTGCCCCCGGGGGTTGTAAATTTGGTGACGGGCGCGGGTGAAGTGGGCGCTGCCGTCACGACGCACCCGCTGGCGGCCAAAGTCGCATTTACGGGGTCCACGGAAGTGGGTAAAATCATCATGCGGGCGACGGCGGGCACGGGCAAAAAGCTTACCCTCGAACTAGGTGGCAAGGCGGCTAACATCGTATTCGACGACGCCCCGCTGGATCAAGCGGTGGAGGGCATCATCAACGGTATCTTCTTCAATCAAGGTCATGTATGCTGCGCCGGTTCACGGCTCTTGGTGCAGGAGTCGGTGGCCGACGCGGTGCTGACGCGATTGCGCAACCGCGTGCGCACCTTGCGAGTGGGCGATCCGATGGACAAGAACACCGATATCGGGGCGATAAATTCCAAGGAGCAGCTCGATAAGATCACGGCCTTGGTGAACGCGGGAGTCGAGGAAGGCGCAGAGATTTTCCAATCCGCCTGCACGCTCCCGAGCAGGGGGTGGTTCTTTAAGCCGACTCTCTTTAGCGGCGTGGAGCAGAGTCATCGTATCGCCCGGGAGGAGATCTTTGGTCCGGTGTTGTCGATTCTCACCTTCCGCACGGTGGATGAAGCGATCGAAAAGGCAAACAACACGGCGTATGGATTGAGTGCGGGTGTGTGGACGGACAAGGGCTCGCGCATCCTGAAAATGAGCACGGCCCTGAAAGCCGGCGTGGTCTGGGCCAATACCTACAACAAGTTCGATCCTACGTCACCGTTTGGCGGATACAAAGAGTCCGGCTTCGGCCGCGAAGGCGGCAAACAAGGCCTCGCCGACTACGTCAAACTATCCTGAACCCAGAACCCAAGAACCGGAATTTTTAACCACAGATGGACACAGATAAACACGGATCAGAATTTCAAGAAGGGGAGCTTACCCATTCCATCATTGGAGCGGCATTTGAGGTGGTTAGTGGAATTGGTCATGGCTTGCACGAAAAGCCTTATGAAAATGCCCTCGTGGTAGAGTTGGGGTTGCGTGGTTTTGCGGTCGAACAGCAGGCGGTGTATGATATCGAATTCAAAGGCGCCACGGTGGGCACATTTATCCCGGATTTGATCGTAGAAGATGCGGTGATCGTGGACACGAAGGTCATCGATAAAATCACGGATCATGAGCGCGGCCAGATGCTCAATTATCTTCGTATTACCGGCCTCAAGGTGGGGCTTATAATCAATTTCAAGAATGCCAAAATGCAATGGGACCGAGTCGTTCTATGATTTCTGATCTGTGTGAATCTGTGTCCATCTGTGGTTAACCCAAAACCCATCTATTATGTCTCGTTTACCTGTTTTTAAGACCCCGAAGTGTTATGTGGGGGGGAATTTTATTCGCTCGGAAAGCGGGCGGACGTTTCCGCTGAATGATGCCGAAGGCGCGTTCTTTGCCCATGTCCCGCAGTGCACGCGCAAGGACGTGCGTAATGCCGTGGAAGTGGCAGCCAAGGCATGGGCGGGGTGGGCGGCTCGGTCGG
>CAXBOL010000017.1:0-17543 GCA_963977295.1 uncultured Opitutaceae bacterium | reverse complement strand
AACGCCTCATCATCGACCTCGGATCACCTTCGGGCTACCCCGAGGACTTCTTCGAACCTCACGTCCGCTGGCGCTACTACAACGCTTCCGTTCGCGGGCACAACGTGCTCATGTTCGGCGAACGTGAACAACGCTACCCGGTGCGGGAACGGGGTGACCCCAACGACGTGTCCCACCTTTCCGGTCGACTCACCCACTGGTGGCATGAAGCCGGTCAAGGCACCGCCTGGCGCATGGATATCTCCCCGGCCTATACCGGAGCCCAACGCGTCACCCGCGCGGTGCTCCATCTCTGGCCGGGCTATATTCTGGTGCTCGACGAGGCTGAGCTCGAGCGAAGTGAATCCATTTCACTCCGTTGGCATACGATTGATCAGGCAAACCCAGACGACACCGGAGCGTTCATCGTGCGGAAAAATGACGCATCCGCCGTAGGAAAAATCGCCTCCCTGAGCGCAACGAAGCTCACTTTCGCCCGTCGCGAACATGCTTACACCGCCCCTTACGATCGGGAACGCACCGGCACTCCCCTCGAGCCACGGCATGAGAGTTACGTTGAAGCCACCCAAACCGGATCATCCTGCCGAGTCCTCACGCTCTTCGCGACTGGCGCGGCTCGCGACTTCGACGGTGAAACCACTTGGCAGGAAACCCCGGTTGGTTGGAGCTTCGATGGCCCCCATGGCTTGGTTGAAGCCAAGATTAGCCTGACCGGTCTTTCTCTGTCCGCCCCGAGGCAAGAGCGAGCGGTTTCGCTCGATTTTTCCTCAGTCTGAAACCGGTGGACCAACCATAAGACGACGAGGAATCCCCACCACCATTCGAGGCTACCGACGATTCCATCGCCGCGTCTCTCCCCCGAATTGCCTCAATATGCAGATTGTCAGCGGGGCAATGGCTTTTACGGTGACCCCCCATGCGATTCTTCCTGAGGAACTTGGAACTCATACTCACTTCCGTCGGACTTCTGGTCGTTTTTGTGACCTCGGCAGTCGCGACCTCGCTTGGCCTGGATCACTGGAAAACGGCGACGCTCGCCGCGGTCGTCGTCGGCCTCGTTCATGGCGTTCTTTTTTGGGTGGTGCGGCGGCGCCAGCGAACAATTCGCGAGGCCGCCTTTCACGAAATCCAGGCTATGCTGAGCGATATCATTAACAACCAACTGGCGATTATTGAGTTTTCCGGCCACACCACGCCCAAAGATCAAAGGCCGAACACTCGCTTTATTGATCATATTTCCACCTCCATCGGCATTATATCCCAGTCGCTGCGCACGCTCTCCGAGGAGTCACTGACGTCTTGGCGGAATAAATACGATTCGCGACCGCGTTGATTTCGATTCGTGGTGCCGCCATCCTCTTTCCATGCCCCGTCCTAAGCTTCGCGTAATCCTGCTCACTCTGCTGATCGCGACCGGAGGTCTGTCGCTCGTCCTGCCTTGGGCGCGCAACCACGACCATTTGCGCGACTTCATGGACTACGGCCTCGTGATCGCCGGCAATGCGCGCATCGGCGCCGGAGAGCGACCCTACGTGGACTTCATCACGCCGATTCAGGCCGGATTTCTCGCCCTCAATCACACCGTCGAGCGCCTCGCCGGGGGCACCTATCTGGGCCTCACCTATGGCGCACTGGTCAGCGCCCTGGGTGGTTTCTCTGTCTTAGTATTCGTTTCCTCACGACCCTGGCCGGGGTGGGCGTCGGCCGTGGTCGCCTGGACGGTTATCGTCGGCTCGGTCAGTCAACACACCATCATTTGGCACAACAGTCTTGGGGTGTTGGGCGTGGCCATCAGTCTCTGGCTGATCGCATTGCACCCGACTGTCTCGCGGAAAAATTGGCGGTGGTGGGTAGGGCTGGGGGCGATGCTCGCGCTCAGCGGGACTAACAAACTCAGTTTCCATTTCATTGCCCTTGCGGGTTGCGTAAGCTTCATCCTCCGCGCCGGTCTGCTTAAACAGGCGCCGTGGTCGCGAGCGGCCGCCTCTCTCGGCGTCGTGGTCTTTGCGGGGATCGCTCTACCTTTGGCCTTCGAGCTCGGCTGGACGGGGGCGAGTTGGGCGCAGTGGCGCTATAACGTCATCGACCTCGCTGCAGGCGGGCGCGCGGCCTACCTCAGCAGCCTGACGGACACCACCTACTATTTGGCGCCATTACATGATTACTATCATCCGTTAAGTTTCCCGGCCATCGGCGGACTTTCGGTGCTGCTGGCCGGGACCCTTTTCGTTTGGGGACTTCCCGGCCGTTCGTGGATGGACCGAGGACTACTGCTGGTGGCATGCCTAGCAGTTCCTACGGTCACCATGGCCCTCGTGCTCACCAATTTGGAAATCATCTACATTGCCGGCGCGGCCGGCTTTGCGGTCGCCGTCGCGGTCGCAATGGGATTCGGCCTAAAACCTACTCATCGCGGACTTGGCCTTGCCCTCGTGATTCCCGGGGTGGTGTTTGGTCAATTTGCCTGGCGCGATGCGTGGGCGGGATCCCGTTCTCAATTTGGGCACTCCGAATCCCCCCGCGACTCCTACCAAATGCTCAGTGATCTTGCCCCGGTCTATGCTTACCTCGAGGGCGTGAAAATCCCTCCCGACATGGCCACATCCTACGCCGCGCTGGAACCGCACCTCCCGATTACCAACGCGCAAGGACTCCGCCCTGTCTTCTACGCCGCCGGGGTCGAGTGGTTGGAACACATTTGGCCGGCGAATAAGGTCCACGAACTGCCGCTCTGGTTACACGACGGGACTTCCTACGGCGACACCGAACGGAAACGCTTGGCTCGAGCTGTATCACCGCCGGCCGAGTTTGAGCTGATAGTGACCGCACCCAAATGGGATTATTGGCCGCCGTCCGCTTATATCCCGGTGGATCTATTCACTCGACCCGAAGCGATCGGGGATGCACTGCGGCTACGTCACCCCACCCCAACGATCAACACCGATCATGATACGTTCTACCTGCTCAATCTATTGGGGGCCAATTTCCTCGCCGAACTCATGCGCTTTGGCGACGGCACTATCTTTGCCCAGACCGCCGACGACCGGGTAATTTTCGGCCGCCAGTCTCCGGGCACCGGGAGTTTCTTCTTCGATGGGGTGGTCAACCGCATGACCGGGGAATATGTCCTGCGTCGCGACCCACTCGCCGTCGACTCCAGCGCCTGTCAGGTCAGCTACGAAACCCACTACGAAGCTGGAGGCGATTGGCATTTGATCACCACGAAAACGGTGACGCTCCCTCCCGGACAAACGGAAATTCGGGTGCCTTACGAAATCGAGGGTCGCCAGCGACCACTACGGTTTTCCGTCACCCTGCCGCCCGACGCCGATGGCACCGTGCTTGCCGGTTGGCACACCCCGAAAATGCAAAATTCGATCCCTTCGGATGAGCCACCTCCTCGCCTCTTTGCCCGCGCCAGTGCCGATTCACCTTCCGACCCCGGCCTGCGTTCCGCGCTGGTCACTGCTGACTGGATACCCGATGCTATTGTCACTCGCGGTGCAACGCCAACCGCCAGCGGAGTCGAGCTGGCTCCGGGAGACCAAATCTGGCTGCGGGCCGACGATGCCCTAAAGGCCATGGATGGTTACGTGCAAGTTGCGGATGATGTGACCGGTGCCATGCCCTACGTTTGTTTTCTTTGGTATCAGGGCGGGCGGGTCGTCATCTTCGATCAATTCGAGATTTCGAGTCACGAACGTCTCCGCAATTTTCACACCTGGACCCCAGGCAAGGAAGGCTGGTTCGGCATCGCCGTCTACCCCTATGCCCACACGTCACCGCTCACCCTGCGGATTGATCGAGTCATTGCCGAATAGACCGACCGGTCATCGTGGCCCTCTAACCTATTCTTTTTGGCATTGGGGGCTTCGCCAGCGATCCGTAAATCCCAGCATCAAAATCCGATTAAACTTTCCATGCCAGACGACCAGATTTTCGCCGACGCCCTTGAACTTGCCCCGGATGCGAGGACCCCCTATCTCGAACGTCATTGTCAAGATGCCGCCCAGCGGCGACGCGTCGATCTATTGCTCGCTTCTCATGCCGCCGCTGAAAGTTTCCTCGAAACTCCCGCTGTGGAACGAGCCGAGATCACCACCGCGGAAGATCAACCCGGCGCAGTAATTGGAGCCTACACCTTACGCAAACGCATCGGCGAGGGCGGTTGTGGTATTGTTTATCTCGCGGAACAGGCCACGCCCGTGCGCCGATTCGTGGCTCTGAAGGTGATCAAACCCGGCATGGACACGGCCAACGTGATCCAACGATTCGAAGCCGAGCGCCAAGCCCTCGCCATGATGGATCATCCGGATATCGCCCGGGTATTTGACGCCGGGTGCACCGACACGGGGCGTCCGTATTTCGTCATGGAATATGTCGACGGCGCCCCTATCACCCAATTTGCCGACTCCCAGAATCTCGATTTACAAAGCCGCCTCGAGTTATTCATCCGCGTTTGCCAAGCAGTGCAACACGCCCACCAGAAGGGCATCATTCATCGAGACCTCAAGCCGTCCAATATTTTGGTCGCTTTGCACGAGGGCGTCGCCTCACCCAAGGTGATCGATTTCGGGATCGCCAAAGCCACTGAAGGCCGACTTTCCGAGGCCACTCAACTCACCGTGCTGGAGCAGTTCATGGGCACTCCCGCCTACATGAGCCCGGAGCAAACTCAGGTCAGTTCTCACGATATTGATACCCGCAGTGACATCTATAGCCTCGGCGTGCTGCTCTACGAATTGCTAACCGGGCGCACTCCTTTTGAAGCTTCCGCTCTGATCCAAATCGGTCTCGATGAAATGCGGCGTCACATCCGTGAAGTCGAACCACCGCGCCCGTCCACCCGCCTGAATACCCTTCCGGCGGATACCGTGGCAACCACTGCTTCCCAACGTCACTTGTCCCCGCCAACCTTGATCAGCCGCCTGCAAGGCGACCTCGATTGGATTGTCATGCGATGCCTGGAGAAGGAACGTAGTCGGCGCTACGACTCGGCCACCGGATTGGCCCAGGACCTTCAACGCCATTTGCGCAACGAACCGGTCGAGGCGCGTCCGGCCAGCGCGACCTATCGACTGCGGAAGCTCATCCGCCGCAACCGCTTGGCTTTTGCGTCGGGCACAGCCATCATGCTGGTGCTAATTGCCGGTATCGTGGCGAGTTCGTTTCAAGCGGTGCGGGCCAACCGCGCGGAACAACTGGCGCGCACCGAAGCCACCATATCGGCCGCCGTAAACGAGTTTCTGGTTTCCGACATTCTCCGCCAGGCCGATGGGTTCGAACAGGCCGAAGCCGGCAACGAGGCCGACCCGAACCTCACGCTCCGGGAAGCACTCAATCGGGCCGCGGAGAAAGTAGGGAATCGCTTTGCCGATCAACCCCTTGCCGAAGCTGCCGTTCGGGTCGCCATCGGACAATCCTACCTGGGCCTCAGTGAAAGCCCCGCGGCCGAGGTCCAACTGCGACGCGCGCAGGTGCTGCGCGACGCCGCTCTTGGACCCCTCCACCCATCCTCGCTGCAAGTCAGGTTCGAGCTGGGACGCTCCCACCTGGGACAGTCCCAGTTTGCCGACGCGATCGCGAATCTCAACACGGTGGTAGCGCAGCAGACCAAGACGCTGGGACTCGATCACCCCGACACCTGCTACTCCCGAAACTTCCTCGCTCAGGCACTGGAAAGCTCCGGCCAATTGGATGAAGCTGAGGCGATCTACCGGGATCTCCTTGAACGCCGGACGCGCACGCAGGGCCCTCGCCATAGGGAAACCATCACCCTGATGAATAACTTGGCTAAAATCATCGGAGACCGCGGACAGCTGGATGAAGCCGAGTCCCTCTACCGGGATGCCCTCGCGCTCTCGACCGAGGTCAAAGGACCGGAACATCCGGACACCTTGAACACGATGAACAATCTCGGCTCATTGTTGAATACGCGGAGTAAATTTGATGAATCGCTAGAGATTCTGACCGCAGCCGTCGAGAAGCTGGAACGCACGATGGGACCCGATCAACACATGACGATTGCCGCCAATCTCAACCGTGCGCTCACCCTCAAAAACCTTGGACGCTTCGACGAAGCCGAGCCCGTGGAAAAAGCCCTCGTCGAAGCCACGCAACGCGCCTTTGGCCCCGATCACGTGACCACGATTACAGCGATGAACAACTACGCCTCAACGCTGGGTCGGCGAAACAAACAAGCTGAAGCACTCGCGATTCGCGAAAAACTCTACACCACCATTCGAAAAGTAAGCGGTGAGAACGACATTTCCACCCTCATCATTCTCGCCAATATTGCCCATAATTTAAAAGCTCTGAAACGCTACCCCGAGGCCACCACGCGAATGCTCGAAGCCATTGCTGGTTTGGACAAAGTGCTCGGCCCCACCCACCCCACCACCCTGATCATCCAAGGCAATCTTGCCGGTATTTATGCTCTCGAGGGTAATTGGGCCAAGGCGGCGGAAATTTGGCGTTGGAAACTCAATTTACAAGAAGCCGAACTTGAGTCGAGCCACCCGCAGCGCGTGCTCACGTCCACTGATCTGGCCAAAGCCTACGATGCCCTTAACGAACCCGCCAAGGCAGCCCCCTTGTGGGAGCTCTTACTCGGGGTGCAGCGCGAAAAACGCGGCGTGGATGATGCCGAGACCTTGGCCGTGATGAACAATCTCGCCGCTGCTTATATCCTGCTAGGACGTGATTCCGAGGCTGAGCTCCTCCTGAACGAACTCGTTCCGTTACGACAAAAAAATACCCCCGATGGGTGGTCCACCTTCTACGCGGAATCTCTTCTGGGAGGTATCCTGTCGCGAAAGAACGACTACACCGCGGCCGAGCCACTACTCCTATCCGGTTGCGAAGGTTTGATCACCCGCCAGACCCAAAACCCAGCCCGCACCAACGTGGTCATACCCGAGGCGCTGCAGCGTCTCATCGATTTTTACGAGGCCACGGGCAACCCTGCCGAGGCCGCCGCGTGGCAAACGAAACGGGACGCGTTCGAACCGGCAGTGGTCGAATAAATACGCCAGCACCGCCCCCCTCCCCCTGCGGACGACATCAACGGTGCCCCACGCCGGAGCGAACCTCCGCCTCGGGATCTGTCGGCAACGGCTCCAAGGCAGGCGAATTCAAACATGCATCCGGAATCGTGACCGTAGGTCGGGCCCAGCGCACCGCGTTGGCAATCACTCGGCTTACGTTGGCGTCGTGATACGTCGGATACGTCTCATGACCCGGTCGGAAATAGAACACCTTGCCATGTCCGCGTTGCCAGGTTGCGCCACTGCGAAACACTTCGCCGCCGGTGAACCACGAGATAAAGATCAACTCGTCCGGCGTCGGAATGCCAAACGGCTCGCCATACATTTCTTCCCGTTCCAGTTCAAAATACTCCCCGATTCCGGCCGCGATGGGGTGCGATTGGTTGACATTCCAAAGACGTTCCTTGTCGGACGATTCACGCCACTTGAGCGAGCAGGTGGTGCCGAGCAACAACTTGAACGGCTTCGCGTAGTGTCCGGAATGCAACACGATCAAGCCCATGCCCTCGAGCACCCGGGTCTTTACTTTTTGCGCGACCTCGTCAGAGACGTCGCCATGGGCCATATGCCCCCACCAAACCAAGACATCCGTCGCCGCCAAGACCGCGTCGGTCAACCCGTGCTCCGGTTCGTCCAACGTCGTCGTCTTAACGACCAGGTCCTCACCGGTTTTCAATCCGGCCGCGATCGCCTCATGCATGCCGTCGGGATAAATGGCCCGAACTTTGGCGTTAATTTTTTCGTGGCGGTATTCGCCCCAAACCAGGACGCGAAGTGGAGTTTTCATGATCGAATAAAGATTAAAAGTATGAGGGAGAAGGCGACCGAAAGCCTTCTGTGAACACCTTGATCGACTGGCCTCCAAGACACCAACACCGTATTGACCATGGCAAACGATTTGATTCCGCAGCGGCTAATTTGAAATTAACTGTGCCCCGCAACAGGGACCCGGTTGCGAAGTCCGGTTCCGATCACCCTGTCCCCATTTTCGTAATTCAAGATCATATCAATCCTGCTGATTAACAGCCAGCCGCTAACTTCCATGCCCCGTGAAGCCGAATCGCTATTTTCTGAAGTTCTATCAATTTTTCCAACTCGACCTAGACTTCACCTACCCGATTCCCCAACCCCTTCGCGCCATGTCCGGGTCGCCTTCACCGGCACCGTCTGTTTGGAGTCAACTTATCCGACTTTGTTGCCGCACGGGAGCGATTGCCCTGCTGACCTCGGCCACTTTCAGCACCGCTGCCGCGACAGCCACCCCTGACTACACGCTCTTCGTGGGGGTGGTATTTGTTCGTCAAGCACGGCGAAGAGGTCGTGGGGATACGGAACTCGAACGTAAACGCGCCTTGGTCGACAACCCCGACCATGCCAAAGTGCCCCCCAATGAAGGGATTGGCTTCAGTTGGAAAATGGCCACCAAGGTAAGCTCGGTTTCCGCCACGATCGCCGACTTGGAATCCAAACGTATCTTTTCGCCGACCAACGCTCCGAAGCTGCAGACGATTAAAAGTTACCAGATCACCGATGCCCAAGCTCGGGAGTTCGTGCAGATTGACTATCTATCGGAGAATTAAAACCAGACGCGGCCTGCCCGCCCCGTCTGGTCGATCGCCCCACGCCCCCTCATGGCGCATCCGGTCCTCGAGGCTACGACATCCCGGTGACCTTGGACGTTAGTGCGCATGGCAAATCAGTGGCCATCCACGAATCCAATTGGTCCATCCCGACCTCCGTCCGCGACATCGTCGCATCAAATCAACTTCCTGTCCGCTCTGGAAAAAGGAACGCCCGTCGCTCGACCATCACCGTCAATCCCGCCGATTTCTTTAAGAACTAGGTGAGGTTCACTTCCTGAGCCTAGCCGAGCCCCTTGGCGCTGATCTAACAACGATCTGCGTTTTCTTGGGTCCCAAAGGCTCTTAGTAAGATCCCAAGACGCCCACTTTCTGGCCTAGACCCTAAGCTACCGGGAGGATCCGTCCTTGGTCGTCGTAGAAGATCTCCTTCACTTTCACGCAGCGCAGATGGTTGGCTCCGCCCGACAGCGAAGCGTCGTGGTGGAAAAGCCACCAGCGATCACGGTGTTTCACGATGGAATGATGCGTGGTCCAGCCCAATACTGGTTCCAAGATTCGACCTTGATAGGTGAACGGTCCAGTTGGGCTCGTGCCGGTCGCGTAGGCCAAGTAGTGCGTGTCTCCGGTCGAATACGAGAAGTAGTAGAGTCCGTTGTGCTTATGAACCCACGGCGCCTCAAAAAAGCGGCGGTCGTGATCACCCGCTTTGATCGGGGTCCCATCCGCATCGAGAATCTGCACCTCCTGAGGAGGTTCCGCCAACGACTTCATGTCGTCCGCTAGCTTTGCCACCAGCGGCGAGAGTGCCGGCGCATCGCCCGTCGGTTCCTGTCCGGACGGGTCAAAGGCGCCCGTGGTCCAATTCTGAAGTTGACCACCCCACAACCCTCCGAAGTAGAGGTAAGCTTGGGCGTCTTCGTCGACGAGAACCGCGGGGTCGATACTGTAGGTTCCAGCGATGTAGTCTGGCTCGGGCTTGAAAGGGCCCTCCGGTTTATCGCCGACGGCAACCCCGATCCGAAAAATCCCGTCTTTGTCCCGGGCGGGAAAATACAGATAATAGCGACCATTCTTGGTCGCCGCGTCCGGTGCCCAAAGTTGCTGGCTCGCCCAAGGCACATCCTCTAATGCCAACGCCACGCCGTGATCGGTGACTTCGGCACCGACATCATCCATTGAGAACACATGGTAGTCGACCATGTCATACTGGTCCCCGTTGTCATTGGTGGGATTCTCGGTCTCCCGGTCATGCGATGGATAGACGTAGAGACGATCGTTGAAGACGTGCGCCGACGGGTCAGCCGTGTAAAGATGCGTAATCAGGGGTATTTCCGACATTAACCGGACTGTTGCCCTCCTCCCCTCCCGATAGCTAGCGGGAATTTAGTCTAATGTTTTCGCATCCGGACAGGGACGTCCTGTGAACGACATAAGGAACTCCTTTTTTGCAAACGGATAACGCCATTCAGGCATTTACCCAAATAGCTGCAACTCGCCGGGCCATTCTGGGGTATTCCAGAGAAAGCAGCCCCCTCTGTCTCCGAAAACACCCCTCGATTGCCACCATGTTAAAAGATCTTCGCTTCGCTCTGCGCATGCTGCGCACCCACCGTTGGTTCTCGCTCGCCGTCATTGTGACCCTCGGTCTCGGCATCGGGATCAACACCACCGTATTCACGCTGGTCAACGCGGTGCTCTTCAAACCCGTGCCCATCGCCGGAGGCGAGCGCCTCGTGACCGTTTCCGGTCAATTGCTGACCGAAACCGAGCAAACGAACGGAATATCCTGGCCCGACTATCTCGACTATGCAGCGGAGAACCAATCGTTCGAAGCCCTCGAAGCGATGATTCGGCATCGCGCCGTGATCAGTGAAAATGAGAATCCGCCGGAGCGATACTCCATGGCGGCCATCACACCTGGCATGTTTGGCATGATTAAAACGCCTCCGCTCAACGGCCGCAGTTTCGGGCCGGCCGATGGCGAGAAGGGCGCCGAACACGTGATCCTACTCGGACACCATATCTGGCAAAAGCGCTATGGCGGGGCCGACGTCCTTGGCCGAAGTGTGCGGTTGAATGGACAGCCCGCGACCATCATCGGCGTAATGCCAGCTGGGTTTCGCTTTCCCGACAATGAAGACCTTTGGACCGCACTGCGGCCCAAGGCTGAGCTCGAGAATAGAGCCAAACATTCGCTTGAACTTTTCGGCCTACTTCGCCCCGGGGTATCCATCACCGAAGCCAACAGTGACTTGGCCGTGATCGCCGCCCGCCTTTCGACCTACTTCGTCGAGACCAACGAGAACCGCGGTATCATCGTGCAGACGTTCCATGAGGCCTTCAATGGCGGCGAAATTCGCATCGTTTTTCTGATGATGCTGGCTGCCGTGGGATTTGTGCTGCTGATCGCTTGCGCCAACGTGGCCAACATGCTTTTTGGTCGGGCCATTGGTCGCAGTCGGGAGATTTCTCTCCGCGCGGCCCTCGGGGCTTCACGCTGGCAAATTGTTCGCCAGTTATTGGTCGAAAGCGTTCTGCTGAGCTCCATCGGCGGTCTACTGGGACTCGCGCTGGCCACCGTCGGCACCCATGCCTTCGACCTCGTGACCCGTGATGTGGGTCGCCCCTACTGGCTCGCGTTCAGCATGGACTGGGTGGCGCTGACCTACTTTGCCATGATCGCCGTAGGCAGTGGCATCGTCTTCGGTCTTATGCCCGCATTCCGCGCCTCTCGCATCGATTTAAATACTGCCATCAAAGAAAGCGCTCCCGGCGGAGGCAGCGGTCGCAACCGACTCACCGGAGCACTCGTCATCCTCCAATTTGCGCTCACCGTGGTGCTGTTGGCGAGTGCGGGCATGATGGTGCGCAGCTTTTTTGCGGCGCAAAACCTCAATGCGTTCGTTCGACCCGACACCCTACTCACCGCCCGGCTGCAACTTCCGGAAAAAGAAGGACAGCGCTACCACGATCTCGAAACCCGCCGCCAATTTTTTGACCAATTGCTTCCCCGGGTCGCCGCCCTGCCTGGTGTCACCGCCGTCACCACCACCAGCAATTTGCCCGGCGGAGGTTCCGGGGCCCGAGGGCTGGAGATCGATGGACGCCCCAATCCCGATCCTAAAAATCCACCGCGAGTGGGCATGATCACCCAATCGCCCAACTACCTCTCCACGATCGAGGCGCCCATCCTCACCGGACGTGGCTTCCATGAGAGCGACGGAGAACCCGGCCGGGAAGTCGCCGTGGTTTCGCGCGCCTTCGCGGCCCGGTTTTGGCCCAACGCCTCCCCACTCGATCAACGGATCAGGCTCATCGAAAATGACGTTCCCGGTGAGTGGCTGACCATCATAGGAATTTGCGCCGACATCGACCAGCAACCCAGTGAAGCGGATGCCCTTCCCATCCTCCATGTGCCCTATCGCCAGGATTCATGGGGGTGGATGGGTATCGCCGTCCGCACCGTGGCGGATCCCGTTCAGCAAGCTCGAGCCCTGCGCGGCGTCGTGCAGGACATGGACCCTGATTTGCCGTTGTTTCAGGTCGAAACCATGCGTGAGTTGATCGAACATCAGCATTGGTTTCTCAATATCTTCGGCACGGTGTTCGGTATCTTTGCGCTCACGGGACTGCTCATGGCCTCCGTGGGGATTTACGGGGTGATCGCCCAAACCACCGCTCGCCGCACTCGGGAAATCGGAGTGCGGATGGCACTGGGCGCGACCACCGGCAATATTGCCCGGCTCGTGCTGCGTCGGGGGTTAACCCAGCTCAGTATCGGCCTGGCCATCGGGTTGATCGGAGCCTTCGCCTCAACCCGCTTGCTTGGCAGTGTGGGCTTCCTGGTCGGCATTTCGCCAAATGACCCGGTGGTCTTCATCGGCATCACGCTGTTGCTACTTGGCATTGGCCTCCTCGCCAGCTGGCTCCCCGCCCGCCGCGCCGCCCGCATCTCCCCCACCACCGCATTGCGCTCGGAGTGATGGCGACTTCCGTGACTCCTCTACCTTATTCATAGCCGGGTGATGCCGATCACTGTTACGAATTAGACTTTAACGCAAAGCCACGAAGACGCCAAGGTCGCCACGAAGTCACTTTTCTACCAAGCTTTGCGTTCTTATCGGCTTGGCGTCTTCCTGTCCTCAGAAGCCTCATCGAACGGAGATGCGATGAAAGAAGTCTAATTTGATCTAGCTGATGGCATGACTCAGCGATTCAGCGTCGCCACCACCGCACGAAACTCGCCAGACCGGCTTCGATGTTGTCGATAATCTCGTCCGCCAGCACTTCGGGCTCCGGCAAATTGTCCAAATCGGCGAGCGAGTCATCCTTGAGCCAGAAGAGGTCAAGGCTGGTTTTATCGCGGGCAGCAAGTTCGGCGTAGGCGTATTTGCGCCAGCGGCCATCCGGATTCGTTTCGGCATGCCACGTCTCCGTGCGCTTGTGGCGATTGGTCGGGTTGTAGCAGTCGATAAACTCCCGCAGATCCTCCATTCGCAGCGGCTTTCGCTTCAGCGTGTGGTGAATATTGGTCCGGTAATCGTAGAACCAAACCTCCTTGGTCGCGACGTCCTTGCTCGCAGCGCGATTGTCAAAAAAGAGCACGTTGGCCTTCACCCCATTGGCGTAGAAGATGCCCGTGGGCAGACGAAGGATGGTGTGGAGTTCCGTCGTCTCCATCAATTTCTTGCGGACCGTTTCCCCGGCCCCGCCTTCGAAGAGCACGTTGTCGGGCAGCACTACGGCCGCCCGTCCTGTCGTCTTCAGCATCGATCGGATGTGTTGGAGAAAATTGAGCTGCTTATTGGACGTCGTTGCCCAAAAATCCTGCCGATTGTAGACGAGGTCTTCTTTCTCCTGTTCGCCTTCTTCATTGGTGAAGGTCATCGAGCTCTTTTTGCCAAAGGGCGGATTGGCGAGCACGTAGTCGACCGTCTGGGCGGGCGACGCGACGAGGGCGTCGATTGAGACGACGAGGCTGTCGCCGTCGATCTCCCCAATGTTGTGCAGGAATAGATTCATCAAACACAGGCGGCGGGCGCCGGCGACGATCTCGTTACCGTGAAACGTTTGGTTTTTGAGAAACGCCTTTTGGTCACGGTTCATTTGATGGTGCTTCACGAGATGATCGTAAGCCGCCAGGAAGAAACCTCCGGTGCCGCAGGCGGGATCGGCGATGGACTTGCCGGGCTCCGGAGCCAGACATTCAACCATCACTTTGATGAGCGCGCGGGGCGTAAAATATTGCCCAGCGCCCGACTTGGTGTCCTCGGCGTTCTTTTCGAGGATGCCCTCGTAAATGTCGCCCTTGGTATCGGCGTCGAGGGTGACCCACGAGACCTCATCCACCATTTCAATGATGCGCGCCAGCTTGGCCGGATCCTGGATCTTGTTCTACGCCTTGGTGAAAATCTGCCCCAGCATGCCCTTCTCCGTGCCGAGACTGCGGAGGGTTTCGACGTAGTGCACTTCGAGTTCGGCGCCTTTGAGCGGTCGCATGACGGACCACCTAAACCGAGCGGGCACGCCCACATCCCGATTGTAAGGTGACTTTCCATATTCATCCGCCATCTTGAGAAAGATGAGGTAGGTGAGTTGTTCGAGGTAGTCGCCGTAACCCACCCCGTCGTCGCGGAGGGTATTACAGAAGCTCCAGACTTTGGAGATGATGCTGTCGGTGGTCATGAAGTAGGAGAAGCGGGTTTGGGTCGAGTGACTGCCAGCACGGTCGCGGCCACGAAGATGCGATTTCTCTTCTGGTTCGTGGTCTCCTTCACCAAGCCGTGCTTTTCCCAGAACTCGACGGCTTTGGCGACGTTCTGGAAGCTCTCGCCGTGGCGCTCCGCATATTGCGCGATCGAGAGCATCGGCGCGGCAAAAAGCGCATCAAGCACCCCGGCGCAGGCGCTGGGCAGCCGCTTTTGTTGGGCCATGATCCTGCGGTAGTGATTGTAGAGATCGACCAGCCGCGCGGTATCGGCCAGCGCCTCCTTGGCGGTCTCTCGAACGCCGGTCAGGAAGTAGACGATCCAGTCTTTCCACGCCCCCTGGGTGCTCACGGCAAGCAGATGCCGGTAGTAATCGTCTCGATAACGCTCAAAGTAGGAGGAAAGGTAGAGCAGCGGCTCGGACAGGATCTTGCGGTCGCAAAGGAACAGGGTGATGAGCAGACGGCCGATGCGCCCGTTGCCATCAAGGAACGGATGAATGGCCTCGAACTGGTAATGCAGCAGGGCGATTTTCACCAGCGGCGGCTCCGCGCTCTCGGCATGGAAAAAGTTTTCCCAAGCTCCCAGGATTTCGTCCAACCGGTGCGGCGGAGGCGGCACGAACGTGGCGGTGGCCAGCGTGGAGCCCGGCCGGCCGATCCAATTCTGGCTGCGACGGTATTCTCCCGGGGTCTTGGTGGAGTCGCCGCCGCGCACGGTCTGGAGGAGAATGGCATGGAGCTCCTTGATGAGGCGCGAGCTTATCGGCAGGTCGCCGAGCCGCTTCAACCCGGTCTCCAACGCGACAATGTGGTTGGCCACTTCCCGAACAGACGGTTTGTCCGGAGCGTTGGCTGGGCCGAGATCGAAGAGCAACAGCTCTTCAACTTCGGCGTAGGTATCCTCGATCAGTGAGCTGAGCACCGCTTCGCGGCGGAGGTAAGACCGGATCAGCAAATGGGGGTTGGGCAGCAAGCGCCCGGCGCCGCTCAATTCTGCCACCGCGCGATCTGCCTCCGAGAGCAGCCCGGCCAACTCCCAATCTAGGGCCAGGACCGGGGGGAGCGGCGGAGGCACGAAAGCGAAGTAGCCCTCTGGTTGCCGCTGGCAGTGCGGCCGCTGCTGTTCGTGGAAGGATTCCGGGGTCATGGCGGCGGGAAATTAAGTTCAGCGAATAAGAAACAGTCTTATTCCATCGAATACGAGTTCGATTAAATAAGAAATCATCTTATTCACCGAATAGGCGTTTCAATCGAATAGGAGCGCACGAGTGTCCGGGTCGGTGAGACTGCTGGGGGACCGAATCCAGCGGGCATCGGCTGTGGCCAATCGCAGCCTTTCCCGGCCGTCGCCACGGAGGGTGTTACAGAAGCGCTAGACTTTGGAGATGATGGAATCGGTGGTCATGAAGTAGTCAGAGGGAGGAGGAGGCGCAGCCGCAATCCGTGCACCTCGTAGGTTTTGAAGTCGCGGTCCAGCGTCACCAATTCCAGACCGCCCGCGATCGCGAAGGCAGCGAGGTAGGCGTCCATCCAGAGTTTGGGAGACGCGGTGTCGCGGACGGCGAACCGGTGCCAGAGTGCGACGGTGCCGGGCGGTTCGTCCAAACTTACGATGCCGGGCCGTGCACGCAGCATTTCAAACGCGGCCCACGCGGTTTGGTTCGTCACCTCCTCGGGTTGGTAAGCCCGGAAGATTTGCGGCGTGGACACCAGGCGCAGAAAACTCTGCTGAGTGGCGCGGCAAAACACCGCTGGCGCGCTGACGGCGGCCCGCGCCAGTTCATCTTGAGCGACCACGTGATGAGGATGGCGCGGAAATGTCACCGCGACCCAAACTGAAGCATCAACGAGAAATCCCGGCACGTTGCAGATCCTCTTCGAGTTGGGATTCTTGTTCCAAAGCGAGCAGTTCTTCGGCGCTCATCTTGCTCGCGGGTGCATCAGAAGCGGACCGGAAGACGGGGAAACCGCGTTCATTAACTTCCAGTCCGGGAGGCAAGGAATCTGGCCCGGCCGAAGCCGTCGTGACAGGAGAATCCAATGCTTTTACCAACAGGTCAGCGACGAGGCGCTTGAGAGGCTTCCGCTCCTGCACAGCCCGAATTTTTATCCGCTGCACCAGATCTTCGGGCAGATCCATCGTGGTTTTCATAAAGCCAGCAAACCAGTAAACCAGCTTCCCGTCAAGCTGGCTCAAAACCGGCGTAACTACGAGGCCCCATCTTCCCGTTTTCGCCTCCATTGCGGGAACCGGGGGGAGTTGGACAAATCGTAACCATCGGAGCAGAAGCCCTGGGGTGTTGCGAACCCGCACCTCTCGATCGTCGACCGATTACGAAGCTCGGAGATTCCCTACTCAGCCGGGATGTTGGGCCTAAAGCCCAACCCACAGGGGACGGCTTAACAGAACAGCCTACTTCCGTTTCTTGAAGAATTTCTGGAAGGCCGCCGCCTTCTTGGGGGGCTGAGCTTGCATTGGGCGTTTCGCACCCTTGGTCGCAGCCGCAAGGCGGGCTCCGGGTTTGGATCCCGGTGTCCGGGTAGCGGGTCCGCCTTCGCCATCTTCGTTGGCGTGGAAACCACAAGGCGTGATGTGGAGCGGCGGCGTTACGTCCTGCGTCTTCTTTTTGTCGTCAAGCAGACGCTTCGCGATGTGGCCGAGGCCGAGCCGAGTCATCGATGCCCGCAGCGCCTTTTTCATTTCCGGTTTATACCAGAAAAAGAAACTCCTCTGCTCTTGTTTGTCTTCCGGCGTCCGCGCCACGCACACGTTGGCGCCGTCATAAGGGTGCACCCCTGTCGCATAAATTTCCGTCGCCACCGTCATGGGCGTGGGCGTGAAATCCTGCACTTGCTCCAACCGGAATCCGAGGTCCTTGGTCTTGAGGGCAAGTTCCGCCATGTCCTCGGGTCGTGAGCCTGGATGCGAACTGATGAAATACGGGATGACCGGCATCTTCTTGCGCCCGGCTTTTTCCGACGCCTTTTCGAACTTCTCCTTAAATTTGTAGAAGAGGTTAAAGGTCGGTTTGCGCATGATGCGCAGGACGTGATCGCTGGTATGCTCCGGCGCGACTTTGATCCGGCCCGGCACATGGTGCGCCGCCAATTCGTCGATGTAGCGGTCGTGGCTTTCCTTCGCCTGGGGCGACGCGCCTTTCTCGTGCAAAAACAGGTCGTAACGAATGCCACTCGACACGTAGG
>CAXBOL010000016.1:0-17555 GCA_963977295.1 uncultured Opitutaceae bacterium | reverse complement strand
GGGGACTGGTATTGGCGCTGGGGGTTGGCCAAGCGATGAAATCGCTGTTGTTTCATATCAGTCCAGCCGATCCCCTCGCATTAACCGGCTCAATGGTGGTGTTGGTCGTGCCGGCGTTGGTGGCGAGTTACATTCCCGCTCGTCGGGCTTTGCGGATCAATCCAAACGAAGCGCTGCGGTCGGAGTGACGTCGCCGGGAACGGTGGAATAAGCCGTCGGCACGAAAATGGGTCAGGTCGATGCTGCCCCTACCAGTCTGGTGGAAGAGTCAAAAACAATCCAAAAGAGTCAATACTTAATGCTTGCGATTTAGTGGCGGTGTATTGAACTGGTCGCATGCCGCGCAAACTCAGATTGGATGAACAGGGAGGTCGTTACCATGTATTGAACCGGGGAAATTACCGGGAGTGGATTTTTGCGGACGAACGCGCCAAGGAAGCGTTTGAACGCACCCTGTTCGAGGCCTGTGAGCGATCCGGCTGGGTGCTACATGCCTACTGCATCATGAGCAATCACTACCACTTGGCGCTGGAAACGCCGAAGGGGAATCTCAGCGAGGGCATGCGTTGGTTACAGAGCGTGTTTGCGCGGCGTTTCAATGGGTTTCGCAAGGAAACCGGCCACTTGTTTCAGGGACGCTTTAGAAGCCTGACCGTGGAGAACGACATGCGAATGGCCTGGTTGAGTCACTACATTCACCTCAATCCGGTGCGAGCCGGGCTGTGTCCCAGCGCGGACCTGGCCGATTACCGTTGGTCAAGTTATTGGTATCTGAAGCAAAAAGCCGGTCGGCCGAAATTTTTGAACCTAGAGACCGGTCTCGCAGGGGCAGGGGGCTTGAAGGACACTCCCGCTGGTCGGCGCAAGTATGGGGACTATTTGAATTGGTTGCAGGAGGACGAGCCAACTCGCAAGGACATGGCGTTCGAGCGGATGAGCAAGGGATGGGCTATTGGCACTCGCGAATATCAGACGGATGTCGCCGCCTATAACCGCAAGCAGCGGCCACGGGTAAAACGGACCTATGCCGAAGCCCGGAAAGCGCGAAACCTGCTGTGGACCGCTACGCTTGATCGCTGTTTGGGGGTGGTTCGGAAGCGGGAGGCTGATATTAAACAAGAGCCCAAGTCGGCCGCCTGGAAGGTTGGGATCGCCGCCTTCATGAAGCGTTACGAAATGACCACGAATAGCTGGTTGAAAGGACAGTTAAACATGGGGACCGATGCCGGCGTGAGTCGTTATGCGACGGAGGCGATGGCGGGCCAACGCCCGGATGCGTTGGAATACTATAAAAAACTGACCGCAAAGATTAAGTATTGACTCCTTAGGGCGGGATTATTCCAGCTTTTGGAGGGCTTCCCAGAAAGCGATGCGGATGGTGCGCCAGGCTCGGTTGGGGCTTTTGGTGCCTGCGTCTTTCAGTAGGGCGGTATTGCCGTCCTTTAAGGCCAGGCGGCGGTCAAAGTCGTCGTCGAGTTTGAAGTTCAAGCTCAGGAAACTGTATTTGGAATGTTTCTTGAGTGTTTTGAGGTGCTGAGGCGGCGCGACCGACATGATGTAGTCCACGACTTCCTGCACTGTTTCGAAACGTTCGGGAGCAGCCGATTGGTGCACACCTGCTTCGTCATCACCGCATTTCTCGGCGGCTGAGGTGGCGGCCGAAAGGGACAGCCAAAGTAAAGCCAATACCCAGTAAAGAATCCGTGTGTTCATCGTAGCGCGGTAGGGGGCTCGAGGGTCCTGCCATCGCGAAGGCTTGTCGAGACTTTGGCGGCCATGGTGAGCAAGGCGCCGACGGTCAACGGGGAGAAACTGCGGACAGCGTGGCGTGGAAATCGACACTTACGCCGAGGAAGTTTATCTTCAGACCGATGGGCGTTCACCTTGGCCGCGTCGCTGGCGCACCGACAAAAAGTCAGACGCGGATCCGAGATCGTGCCGGATCATGCCGATTGGCCTGGGGGCGACCGACGAATTCGGGTGGTTTGAGCAAGGGAAGCGGGTGAAATTCAACCCGGGAGATGGTCTGAATTTTCACCGAACGTTAGATTGCTAAGTCTTTGACCTTGTCGCTTTTTGCGTTGGCTTCTAACAGATGGCTCATCTGACTACGCGCCTGTAGCTCAGCTGGATAGAGCACCTGCCTTCTAAGCTGGTGGTCGTGGGTTCGAATCCCGCCGGGCGCGCCAGTCGGGTTGGGTCAATTGTTTTCAATTTGTTAATCTCTCTCCATTATCATCTTCCCCATGGAACTTGTGGCAGTGGTGTGCTCTCTCAGGAGAAAATCTTTTTGCCCCTCGACCTATGAAAGAAGACCCTGTGATTTCTACCTTTGATGAGTTGCCCAACGCCGAGGCGTGGAGTGATTTGGCGTGGTCGAATTGTGGGGTAGGGCTCTGTTTAATTGATCTTTCAGGCACGATCAATCGGGCTAACGCCACGTTTTGCCGCACTCTGGGCTATGCGGATAGCGAGCTGAATGGGGTGTCGGTCTTTCGTCTCTACTCTGCCGATCATCTGCGTGCGATGGAGGTGTTGCACGATGACATCGTTACGGGGAAACCTGAAAGCACGTGGGCGTCGAAGGAAATGGTCTTTGAGCACACTTCCGGTCGTCCCGTGGTTTCGTATTCACGGAATCGTTGCATCAAACGCAAAGGTCACGTGATGCGCCTGATCACTCTCCTGGATCTGGCCGAATTGGGGCGTGGCGTCGAATTGGCCGAACAAGTGCACCGGGCGAAGAACTTTTCGGCCTTGGCCGGTATTATTGCCAACGATATCAACAATTTACTGTCCATCGTGCTGGGTTACACGGCGCTGTTGCACGATCCCAAGGTGGACCTGGGGAGGATCAAAATCGCCGCCGAAGGCGTGGATGGGGCGGTAAACCGGGCTTCCACGTTGGTGCGGCAAACCTTGTATCTGGCCCGCCGGCCCGATCCGGTGACCAAGGTCGTCGATTTTCCGCGATTTGTGGAGCACACGCTGGGGAGTTTGCGCTCGGTGATAGGCAATCGGCCCATCGAGTCGGATCTATCGTTGAGTCGGGCGTTGGGCGCGGTGCGGTTGGATCCTGGGCAGATGACGGATGCCATGGCGGAGCTGTTTGAATTGATCAAAGCCATAGAGCCCAAGGCGGCTTGGCCGGTGCGCGTGAGCACGCGGGTGGTGGAAGGGCAAAAAGTGCGGGAGCGGTTCGGCACGGCCGACGAGGAAAACTATGCGCTGTTGGAAATCGTGCATCCCGCGCAGCCTCGCTCGGCCAGTCGGGCCCCGTTTGCCATGTCGGAGCGGACGCCGGACACCAAAACCGGAATGAATCTGGGAATGACGATGGTGGAGCGGATTATGGACGGGCACCGTGGGTTTCTGGGCCGCGAAGTGCTGACTGGCCAAGGTCTGGCCTTTTCGATCTACCTGCCGCTGGCGAAAGAAGCGACCCAAGGCGTGACTCCCGTGCTCACTCAACCCAGTAACTCCCCGGGCACCTCCAGTGCGAAACCCACGGTTATGATCGTGGATGATGAAACGGGATTATTGGACATGATCACCAGTGCACTCCGTCGCTCGGGTTATGAGGTTTTCGCCGCCAAGACCGGCGAAGAGGCCATCGAGATTTACAAGGCGAACGCCCAAAAAATTAGCCTTTCGATCCTAGATCTGGTCCTGCCTCAGATGAGCGGGTGGGAAGTCTTTAACCAGATGCGGGAAATTAATCCCGGCGCCCAAGTGATGATCATGAGTGGCCATTTGGAGCCGAAATTACATTCGGCGGTGAGCCGATCCGGGGCGAAGGGGTTTATTCAGAAACCGTTTGCGATGGCGACCTTCTTGCGGCGTATCGGAGAGGTTTTCCAACGGTAATCGCCTCGGGTATGCTCGGAGGCTTGCTCAGGAGCGTCAGGCCCGGTTTACCGGAAAATATGGGGGAAGACACTTGATCGAGAGGGCAGCTCGGACAGGTTGGCGGGCCGAGCCCCAGAGTAGAGGATTCGAAAGACGCTTTCTAAAGCACGGCGCAACGGCCGCCAGCGGAGTGCGATGCTTTAGCGCGCGCTGCATTCTGCCAGTCCGCCTCCATTCGCTGAAACAGACGCCGTCCCGCCCTGCGGGAACGGTGCTACGGGTTGGTGGTCGCACGCCTATTTTGGGGGAGGATTCCCGAAAGACATCGGCTTTCAAGTCGTTCCAAATGAACATTATATTTAAATTATCTTGAGAGCTTCCCCACCAAATTATTTTTGGATCTGACCGGAAGAAACAGGGGTGGAATGATGGCTGTTTCTCAGCAGAGGAAGCGCAGGAGACTGCAATGCATCAACGGTGTGAAAGGTGGGAGGAGGTTTACACCCGACAGCGGTGCCTCAGCCTCCGTAGCCACCTACCGAGTCGGGGTGTAAACCCCCTCCCTCAATGTCTAGTCCGGCTTGGTTTTCCTGACACTTTTTCAAATTCAGCCGGCGGACGAGGGCTCATATTTCTTAGCAGGAATACGCCTACGGCGATGCGGGGGCAGTCGTTTTGGACTCGTCGACCTCGGCGGTCGCAGATTTGCCGGTAAACCGGTAGGTCGTGTTGAAGATCAGTTCGATGTTTTTGGACACCCATACTCGCACCTTGATTTTGCCACTGGTTTCATTGGCCGGGTCGGCATGCCCTTCCACCCGGCGCGGTTCGTCCTTACTACTGAAGGCTTCCCCTTTGAAATAGACGCGTTGTCCAGCGGCGAGTTGACGGAGATCGTCGTCAGTGAGGGTGATCGAGATGCGCCCGGATTCGTTGTAGAAAAATAACGGGAAAACCTTGGCGGTGTAGGTCGAGCTGAAGACGTCACTTTCCCGGGTGAACGGCGGCATGGTCAGCGTGACGGCGCCGATGTAGATGGAGGTTTTGGCCGTCGCCACGGTCGCTTCGGAGTAAAACGGGGCAAGGGGCGTTGCTTCGACCAGTTCCGGTTCGTCAACAATCCCGGGCGCGGAGGCAAGCGAGGCGTCAAGTTCCGGGGCCGAATCTTGGGCGAGAAGCGGGCAGATGCTAAAAATAAAAACGGTCCAATAACGGCGCATTGAGGTGACCTTGGCGGGGATGAGGTTCGCGGCAAATTAAACTGAGTCAGCGGGAGGCTAATCTTTCGCGTTGCGCGAGGCGAGGGGGCGTCGTGTGCTCGCCCTCATCATGGCAAAGAAATCACAAGCGACTTGGGGGGGAAGGTTTTCGGCAGGACCAGCGGAGTTGATGCTTTCGTTCAGCGAATCGGTCTCATTTGATCGCCGTCTGGCTCCATTTGACATCGCCGGCAGCAAGGCGCACTCGGCCATGTTGGCACACGTGGGGTTGATCACGGCCAAGGAGCGTAACGCGATTCATGCCGGCCTCGATGCGGTCGGAGCCGACATTGCGGCGGGAAAATTCACTTGGAGCACCGCGTTAGAAGACGTGCACATGAACATTGAGCAGGCCCTGACGAAGCGCGTGCCAGCTGCGGCCAAATTACACACCGCACGGAGTCGCAACGATCAGGTCGCGACCGATATGCGCCTCTTCTTCAAATGGGCATGCGGCGAAATCGATCAACGGTTGGCAGCGGCTCAAGCGGCCTTGCTCAAACTGGCGCTTCAAGACGGCGATGTCATGATCCCGGGTTACACCCACTTGCAGCGGGCGCAACCGGTGCAGGTGGCGCATCATCTCGCGGCCTATCTGGAAATGTTTGAGCGTGACCGAGCTCGGTTTGCCGCCGTGGCCGATCATGCCAATTGGTGTCCCCTCGGTGCTGGCGCGCTGGCTGGCACCACCCTGCCGATCGATCGAGAATTTACGGCCACGGCTCTGGGGTTTGTGGATGCAAAGGGGCGACCGCGGGTGACACAGA
The DNA here is from genome assembly GCA_963977295.1 of uncultured Opitutaceae bacterium. Taxonomy (GTDB): domain Bacteria; phylum Verrucomicrobiota; class Verrucomicrobiia; order Opitutales; family Opitutaceae; genus Actomonas. The sequence continues at coordinate 11,680 of CAXBOL010000016.1, read as the reverse complement.
ACTCGATGGATTCGGTGGCAGATCGCGACGTATTCATCGAATTTGCCACGGCCTGTGCGCTGGTGGGCACGCATTTTTCACGGCTGTCCGAAGATCTGATTCTGTGGTCGAGCAGCGAATTCAAGTATATCGACTTACCCGACACGTTCTGCACGGGTTCCTCGCTCATGCCGCAGAAAAAGAACCCGGATTCCTGCGAATTGCTGCGAGGTAAGGCCGCGCGGCTACAGGGTAATCTGACGACGTTGCTAACGCTCTGCAAGGGTCTGCCGCTGACCTACAATCGGGACCTGCAGGAGGACAAGCCGCCCGTATTCGATAGTTTTGATCAAACGATCATGTCGCTTGAAGTCCTCGCGGGCACGGTGGCCGGGGCCTCCATCCGACGCGAAGCGTGTGCCCGGGCAGTGGCGGATCCAGCGTTGTTGGCGACGGATCTGGCCGACTACCTGGTCGAACGCGGCGTGCCGTTCCGCGAAGCGCACCACGTGGTCGGAGCGGTCGTGAAACTGGCCGAAACGCAGCAGAAGCCACTCGATCAACTGGCGACGGCGGACGTGCGTAAGATTCATCCCAAGCTGGGTGACGACTGGGCGGTGGTTTTTGATTTGCAGCGGGCGGCGGAACGGCGCCAAGGCACGGGGATGCCGGGACCCAAACAAGTGAAGCGACAATTGCGACGTTGGCAGAAACGATTGGCCTAACGAGCCGCGGAGATCGTCGTGCTCGCGCATTTGATTCCGACTGAAAAGAGCGATCCGGAGCTGGCTCCGTTTCGGTCTGGGCTGCTGTTTGGGTTCTTCAATGCGCTGACTTGGCAGATCGGCATCGGCACCCCGATGGTGTTGTTTTGCGAGCAGTTGGGCGCTTCAGCGTTTCAGGTCGGGCTGGCTTACTCATTCGTATTCCTCCTCACGCCCATCCAGATATTGGCGACGGCGTTGCTCTCGGTTTACGGCTACAAGCGGGTGATGTTGAGCGGGTGGGCGGCGCGGTCACTGTTTCTGTTGGTGCCGTTGTGGCTGGCCATCGTGGCCCCGCGTTGGGGAGTGCAGCCGTGGATGGCTCCCACGCTGGTGGGGAGCGTGTTCGGTTTTTGTTTCTTTCGCACCATCGGGGCCGCGGCGATCATGCCGTGGTTGTATTCGATTTTACCGGCGACGGCGCGGGGGCGATATTTTGGCAGTGATCAATTTATCTCGGGAGTGGCCGGGGTAGGCACGCTGTTGGCCTGTGCGGCCTTGTTCGCGCACCTGCCGATTTACACGGCCTTGCTCATTCAATACGGCATTGCGCTGTTCGGCTCCTACATGAGTTTCACCTCCCTGCGCAAACTGCCGGGGGCGCCGAATCCTCCGCCAACGAAGTTGGCTCGGTTGGTCAAAGATACGCCACGGCACATGTTTGCGCCGTCTCCTTTTCGCAAATTCCTCTGGTTGGCGGTGTGTTACGCAGTGGTTTCGACGCCCATTCCGCCGTTTCTCGCGTATTATCTGAAGGTGGGTCCGCAGTTGGCGGCTGGACAGATCATGGGTTTCGAAGTGCTGCGGTTTGCGGGCGTCATCGTGGCGGCGGCGTTTATTCGGCGGCGCATCGATAGCCGGGGGGCGCGGCCGTTTTTCCTGCTGACCATGGTGCTGTATGTGTTGGTGGGAATGTTTTGGTGGTCGTATCTGGAGGGGCTGATGTCGGGCTTGGGGGTCATTTACGGCGCCTATTTTGTGCTGGGGTTGGCGGCGGCGAGTTGGACGATCGCGAATCTCAACTACCTGCCGCAAGTCGTGGAGGAGGAAAACCGGGCCCTGATGGTCGCGGTGATGGGGGCGGTCACGGCCTGCTTTGGGGGGCTTTCCCCGATATTGTGGGGACTGGTTTTGAAGGCGGATAGTGCCCTGGGGGCAGGCATCGATGTGGAGATGTTTCAGCTCTTTTTCCTCTTTGTGATCGGGAGCGTGGTGGTTTTGTCGTCGCTGATGGCTCGGCTGGCGGAGGACACTCCGGTGGATTCGTTGGTAATCGGCAATGCCGTGTTGCGACCGTTTCGGGCGGCGACTTATTTGGTCAGTTTAGTGGACCTGCGGGAACTGGGAAAACAGGCGCCCGGACCGACGGAGGAAACATCGGCGCGGAAACCGTGACCAAGAGATGAACGTGTCTTGTCTTCGACTATTCCTGACCGTGGTCCTGGTGAGCGTCGGACTCACGGGCTGCATGACGCCCTCGCGCACGGAATTTGTGGATGTGCCCACCCCGCTGCACAGTGCGAAGATTGCGGTAATCTCCGCTGATGCGGAAGTGGTGCGGTTGCGGGTATCGGGGCCGAATGAGCCCGTGTTTTTGGCGATGATTGAGCCGAGGGTCATCGGGGACGGGCTTTACCTTTTTCCCAGTTACATTTCCAAACCCATGGTGAGCGAGCAGTTGGACGTGCCAGTGGTCGAGTTGGACCTGCCGGCGGAGTGGCGGGATCGGATCTTCTGGGTCGAGCAGGACTGGGCGCCACGCTGGTATCAGGTCTTCGCTAAACGCGTGCGCACGATTCAGCGTCGGCAATTGGAACTGCCGCCCCACCCGGTCGAAACGGGCGCGATGTCGGGACATCATCAGCCTCAAAACCGCCGTTAGTCACGGACGGAACGCGAAAGCGGGTAGATGGTGCGCTCAAAAAGCGTGCCCCGAAAGGGGAGATGAAAACGGGCGCCCATTGGGGCGCGGTTGAAGAACAAGTCACGGAGGCAAACCGGAGTTTCACCGAGACAGAGGGAAGAAACTCAGAAGAATAAATCTTCACCACGTAAGGGAGGGCCGATTACCCCAGGATTAAGTTCGTCACCATCTATCGGTAAGATTTATGAAATTTCACGCGGCCCTCACTGACCCACTTCAACTGGGACATGTAAGATTAATCAAAAGCGTTGCCTGAGTGAGCGGTGGAGCGAGAGTCGAAGGATTCGTTCCGCGCATGCCTGATATCCGCATCTTATCCGACCGTGTTGCCAACCAGATCGCTGCTGGCGAGGTGATCGAGCGCCCGGCGGCCGTGGTGAAAGAGCTGGTGGAAAACGCGCTCGATGCCGGGGCTACACGAATCGAAGTCGAATTTCGCCACGGGGGGCGTTCGCTGATGAGGATTGAGGACAATGGTCACGGGATGACCCGGGACAACGCGTTGCTGTCGTTGGAACGTCACGCGACGAGCAAGATTTCGGAGGCAGCGGATCTCGATGTGCTCGGCAGTTTCGGTTTCCGCGGCGAAGCGGTGCCGTCGATCGCCAGCGTCTCGAAATTTACCCTGCAGACCCGGGCGGAAGGTCAGGAGTTGGGCACGGAAATTTTGGTCAACGGCGGGAAGATCGTGCACGTGCGTGAGTGTGGCCGACCCATTGGCACCCGGATCGAAGTGGCGCATTTATTCAACTCGGTGCCGGCGCGCCGAAAGTTTCTCAAACGCGACCAAACCGAGGCGGCTCACATCGTGGCGGGAGTCCGACTCTACGCGTTGGCCAGTCCGCGGGTGGCGTTCACCCTGATCGAAGACGGACGCATTTTGTTCAAATCGCCGGAGTGTCCGGAGTTGAGTGATCGGGTGGGGGAGATCTTTGGGCGGCAATTAGCGGGGCAGTTGGTGCCGATCGCGGCGAAGGAAGGGGCGATGAGCTTGGAAGGGTTGATTGGCCGTCCCGGAGTGGGACGTTCGACGCGCCATGAGATGATCGTTTTTGTGAACGGGCGGCCGGTCGATAACCGCACCCTCAATTATGCCCTGATCGAGAGTTACCATGAATCGCTGCCGAAAGGGCGCTACCCGCCAGCGTTTGTGTTTTTCACCCTGCCGCCCCACGAAGTGGATGTGAACGTGCATCCGGCGAAGCGCGAGGTGCGGTTTCGTAGTGAACCCCAAGTGCGCAGTTTTGTGATTCGTTCGGTGTTGGAGCGGTTGCGGGAGTTGACGGCGGAGCAGGCGGCGCGGAGTGGCGGAGCTGGGGAGGCGTCGTCGGTAAAACCGCCTCCGGCAGAGCCTTTGCCCGAACCGGATTTGCGCACGACGTGGCGCGATGTGAAGGCGGGCGAGGTGCCGACCGGCGCGAAACCTTCGGCTTCCCGCGGACCCTCTTTTGCGCCGCCGACGAGACCGACCTCGTCGGCTTCAGGTTCGGCCAACTTGGGCAATCTGCGGCCGCCGACCCAATTGGGGCCTGCGGTGGAATCGATCCGCACGACGCCAGCCGGCGTGGCGGCGATGGCGCGGGGCTGGCGGTTTTTGGGCATGGCGCATGGTCACTACGGTATCTTTGAAACTGGAGCCGGCGTAGTGTTGGTCCATCGGCGGGCGGCGCACGAGCGAGTCTGGTTTGAGCGCCTGCAACGGGAATTCGCGGGGGGGGCGGTGGCGAGTCAACGCCTGTTGTTGCCGGTGCCGGTGGAATTGGATCCGGTGGGGGCGGCCTTGTTGTTGGATCGATTGCAGTTCTTGCAGGTCCACGGATTTGAGATCGCGGAGTTTGGGCGGCACTTTTTCCGGATTGAAGCGGTGCCCACATGGATGCAACCCAGTGACGCGGAGGCGTTCGTGCGGGATTTGCTGGGAGCGATGCGAGACGGGCGCCTGCCCGAGGATAACCTGGATCTGGCAAGAGAGGAACTCTCCCGGATTGCCGCGGCCAAGGCCGTGCGATTGCCGGAGGCGGCGGGTCCGGCTCATTGGCAGTCCCTAGTGGAACAACTCTTCGAGTGCAAAACGCCGCTCAGCAGCCCCTCGGGACGACCCACTTTTTTCGAAATGTCCCATGGTGAGTTGGCGCGTAAATTTCAAAAATAGTTGGTAATTAGGGAATAGTGTTGATTCAGCGTGGGCGCCGTGACCATGGGAGACGTGCGTAGAATTTGGGAGTGACCCCGGCGTTATGGGTTGGCATCTTTCTCGCTCTGCGTTTCAACCGCATAACTTAAATTTCCATGGCTACAGCAAAGAAAAAGACCGCTAAATCCAAGGCGGACTCACGCACCGCAACGTCTCCCGAGACTCCTCACCGTCGACTTTCAGATGATCCAGTCGCCGCAATGAAGGAGTCGATTCTGAAGCATTTGAGTTATTCTCAGGCTCGCGATGTTTCGACCGCGACGCCGCGCAACTGGTTTTTGGCCACCTCGATGGCCGTGCGCGATCGGGTGATCGATCGAATGATCAAGACGCAGGCATCGCACAACGACCAAAATGTGCGCCGCCTCTATTATCTTTCCCTCGAGTATCTCATGGGTCGCTTGCTCATCAGCAACCTGCAGAACGCGGGCGTCTATGATGAGACTCGCCAAGCTCTGACCGAGTTGGGCGTGGACTGGGAAAAGCTTCGCCGTTCCGAAGACGATATGGGCCTCGGTAATGGGGGCTTGGGTCGTCTGGCGGCCTGTTTTCTGGACTCGTTGGCTACGCTCGATCTCCCGGCCATCGGCTACGGCATCAATTACGAATTCGGTCTTTTCCGCCAGGCGTTTGAGAATGGGCACCAAGTGGAGCACCCGGACAGCTGGATGATTTACGGCACGCCGTGGGAGTTCATGCATCCGGAGTATCAGCAGACCGTCGAGATTTACGGTCAGGTTGAAAACGTGTTTGATGACAACGGTGACTACCGTCCCAAGTGGGTGAATACGCACCAGTTGATTGGTATCCCGAATGATATTCCGATCACCGGCTACGGCACCGAGACCGTGAATATCCTACGTTTGTGGACCTCGCGCGCGGTGGAACCCCTCGATCTGAATGCCTTCAACGAAGGCGGCTACGTCGAAGCGGTGCGAGCCAAGGCGACCAGCGAAACGATTTCCAAGGTGCTTTATCCGAACGACAAGACGGAGAACGGCAAGGAACTGCGTTTGGTGCAGCAATACTTCTTCGTGGCGTGTTCGCTGAAGGACATCCTCCGCCGCCATTTGCGAACGGAGGGCAACAGCCTGCAAAACTTCGCCGACAAGGTGGCCGTGCAGTTGAATGACACCCACCCGGCGATCGGCGTGGCCGAGTTGATGCGTCTGCTTATCGACGACGAAAACATGGAGTGGGACGAGGCCTGGGCGATCGTGAATCAAACTTTCGGATACACGAATCACACCTTGCTGCCGGAGGCGTTGGAAAAGTGGAGTGTGCCGCTCTTCCAACGGGTGTTGCCGCGTCATCTACAGATTATTTTCGAGATCAATCGCCGGCACCTTGAAGAGGTGGAGGCCAAGTGGCCGGGCGACGTCGAGAAGATCCGTGAGTGTTCGATCGTCGAAGAGGGTGGAAGCAAGCAACTGCGCATGGCGCACCTCTCGGTGGTGGGTTCACACGCCGTCAATGGCGTCGCCGCGTTGCACACCGAATTGCTGAAGAAGAACCTCTTCCCGGAGTTCGACGCCCTCTACCCGGGTAAATTTCGCAACAAGACCAATGGCATCACGCCACGTCGCTGGTTGGTGGACTGTAATCCACGCCTATCGGCTCTCATCACCAAGACCCTTGGCCACAAGAACTGGCCGCGCGATTTGGATATGTTGCAGAAACTCGCGGACAAGGCGGATGACGCCGCGTTTCAAAAGGAATTCATGGCCATCAAGCGGGCCAACAAGGAGGATCTGGCGAAGCTCATCATGGAGCTCTGCAAAGTCGAGGTATCCCCGGATGCGTTGTTCGACGTGCAGATCAAGCGGTTGCATGAATACAAGCGCCAGCACCTCAACCTGCTGCACATCCTCGCGCTTTATCGTCGGCTGTTGCACAACCCCGATCTCGACATGGTGCCTCGTGTCTTCGTCTTCGCGGCGAAAGCGGCGCCCGGTTATGATTTGGCCAAAAACATCATCCGCGCCATCAACGTGATCGGCGCCCGGATTAACGCGGACGAACGGATTCAAGGTAAACTCAAAGTCGTGTTTCTACCCAACTACCGCGTCTCCATGGCCGAACGAATCATCCCGGCCTCGGACCTCTCGGAGCAGATTTCCACCGCCGGCAAGGAAGCGTCGGGCACGGGCAACATGAAGTTGGCCCTCAACGGTTCGCTGACCATTGGCACGCTCGACGGCGCCAATGTTGAAATCGGCGAAGAAGTCGGCGCCGACAATATCTTCATCTTCGGTATGACGGTGGAAGAGGTGGAAGCTCGTCGCGCGGCGGGTTATCGTCCGCACGATGTCTACTATGCCGATCACGAACTGCGCGCGGTCATCGATTGGATCGGTTCCGATTACTTCACGCCGGGTGAGCATCACGCGTTCAGTGCGTTGCATCACAGCCTGCTCGATGGCGGAGATCCGTTCATGGTGCTGGCTGACTTCCGAGCTTATTCGGACGCTCAACTGCAGGTCGACCAAGCTTATCGCGACACCAAGCGTTGGGCGAAGATGGCGATTCTCAACACGGCCCGTGTCGGTAAATTCTCCAGTGACCGCACCATTCGCGAATACGCTGAGGATATCTGGAAATTGGCGCCCGCTCCGGTGCAATAAAACGCACGTTTCAGTTCGCAACTCATCGCGCGCGCGCTGGTCATAGACTGGTGCGCGCGTCGTTGTTAGTAGAGCGAAGATGGCGCCGGTCGACGATGACCGGGCTGAGGCGATGCGTGTTCGCAGGCGGCGCGATCTGGGGACTGGTCGGTCCATCCCCACTATCGGCCGGAGGACTGCGCTTCGAAGGTAATCTCACGGGTGAAGTGCAGTTGGAGGTGGGTCTGTCGGGGATCCCTTGGCGGCTCAATTTGACCACTGCGTTATTCGGGCAAGGCCCGACGCAGGGAGAGCTCGTGGTCGAGACGGCCGGGGGCACGCTGACTGTGCACGTCGATGACACGACCACCGCCGGACGTTTGCGCTGGCGGTTGGCTCCTCAGAGTTTGGATGCAAGCGCCTTGCAGCCAATCGCGGCTAAATTTTTGGCTGATCTGGCGGCGATTGAATGGTCCGGCGTGCTCCGGATCGACGGTGAAGGGGACTGGATCGATGGTCAGGCGCAGGGGGAGGTCCGCCTGCGTTGGCAGCCCGAAAAGGTGGTTTGGTCCGCCCAAAACGTTGAGATGGTCGGGGCGACGATTGCGACCACGATTGTGGTGGCGAATTCGACGGTGGGACAGATGGATCTAAGTCTGCGGTGGATGAGCCTGAAGGTGGGTCTGGTAGAGATGGGACCGGGGCAATTGGAATTGTCGCGTCAAGGGGAGGATCCGTGGGAAATCGAGAGACTGGAGTCGGAGTTGTGGGGCGGCCGCGTCGCGTTGACTCCTTTCAGTTTCGATGGCGAAAAACCGGAGGTGCGCACCTTTTTGGCGGTCAGTGCGATCGCTGCTTCGGAATTGGTTAAGCTCATTCCGGAGTCGGTGAAGAGTGCCGCCGGCACGCTCTCGGGAGAAATTGGCGTAACCTGGAACAGTGCGGACGGGTTTCGACCCGGGCGCGGGAGCTTGGAAATGGTCAATCAACCCGGGGCTAGAGTGCAGATGGCCCCAGCACCGGGATTGTTTTCTGACCGGGTGCCGCAGAAAATTGAAACCTTGCCACATTGGTTGGGGCCGCTGGCGAGGTGGGCGGCGGTGGAAAACCCGGCTTATCAAGAGTTGGTTGAAGTGGAGACCGGACGCCGGGCGCTGGCGGTGGAGGCGCTGCGTCTCGAGCTGTATCCGGACGGCAAAAGCGGTCTGCGAACGGTGCGAGCTGATCTCATTGCCCGACCTGTCGAAGGCACCGCGGTGGATCGGGTCGTGTTTGGGGTCAACGTGATGGGGCCGTGGGAGGACCTTATCGTGTTAAGCGCGAATCAAGGCGCCAATTTTTCGGTGCGAACGGGTGGTTCTCGCTAGAGAGGGACTGGAAACTCCCACGCCCCAGAGCTGGGAAAACCGTCAGCGTGCTTGTTTAACCACGAATGGCTCCGCCAACCGGCTGCGCGACGGAACTCAAGAAGATTGGATCTAGTTGGTCGGGGCACCGCGTTCATGGGCACCGCGTCCCGGCGAGAACCTCATTTTACCCCCACGCGGGAATCTTATATTTTCGAGACACAAGCCAGGGAGGGAACCGATTGATTGCCACCGGGGTCTTAGGGCTTCAGTGTCCCTCATCATGCGCCTCTTGCCCGTTCTCACGACCTCCGCCGTCCTTCTTGGCACCAGCGGCTGTATCCACGTTAAAATCGACCCCATCGAAGTGCGCGCCGTGGTGGATGTGAACGTGAAGGTCGATCGGGCACTAGACGATTTCTTCCGCGATTTGGATCAACAATCCACGACCATCGTCCCCGACGCGACAAGCTGAACTTCGACTCCTTTCTTCTCATGAAAACTCTCTCTTCACGTTTTGCGCTCCTGTGGTTGGGGCTGTTGTTTTTGGCCAGTGGTCTGGCGGCCCAGGATTTAGGTGCGGTGCGTCAGCGGATGGCGCAGCGTCTACCGGAATTGGATCGTCTTAAAGCCGCCGGTGTGGTCGGCGAAACCAATCGTGGGTTCGTTGAAGTGCGTGCAGCCACGCCTGATGCGGGGCAAATTACGTCGGCGGAAAATAGCGACCGCGAAGTGGTGTATGAAGCCATTGCCAAACAAACCGGTGCACCGGTTGACGCGGTCGGACGGGCCCGAGCGCGGCAAATCGCGGCGGGCAGTGCATCAGGGGTCTGGCTGCAGAATGAACGAGGTGAGTGGTATCGTAAGTCTTGAGGAGGTATGACCACGGCCGGTCGAGCAGGGCATGAGCCCGTGCGTGCGGTCGGAGCCGGGGGGAGCAAGGCGCTGTCGAAAAATGGGTTGGGCAGGCTGCTCAACGTTTTCGACTTCGAAACGATCTCATCGTTCGACAAGAGCGCCGGGGACGGGCACGGTAGAGGGCTATGTCTAACTACCTCGCTGCTGCCGATCGTTATAACCAAGTGCCCTTCGCCCGTTGCGGTCGGAGTGGGTTGAAGTTGCCCCGACTGTCGCTCGGGCTATGGCACAATTTTGGGGGCGTTGACGCCTTTGAGAACGGACGCACCATGGCTCGTCGGGCGTTTGATCTGGGCATTACTCACTTTGATCTGGCCAACAACTATGGTCCGCCGGCGGGATCGGCGGAAGAAAACTTTGGCAAAATTCTGGACCTCGATTTGGGCCCTTATCGTGACGAACTTATTATCTCCACGAAGGCGGGTTATCACATGTGGGACGGTCCCTACGGCGAGTGGGGGTCGCGCAAGTATTTGTTGGCCAGTTTGGACCAAAGTTTGACCCGCATGGGCTTGGAGTATGTGGATATTTTTTACTCGCATCGCCCGGATCCCGATACGCCCCTGGAGGAAACCATGGGGGCGTTGGCGACGGCGGTGCACGGCGGTAAAGCGCTTTATGCCGGGGTGTCCAACTATTCGGCCGAGCAGACGAGACAGGCCCACGAAATCCTCGAAGATTTGGGCGTGCCGTTGCTGATTCATCAGCCGAAATACAATTTGCTCGAGCGCTGGGTCGAACCCGATCTCTTACCGGCGCTCACCGAGCTGGGTATTGGTTGCATTCCGTTTTCGCCCCTCGCCCAAGGACAACTGACGTCGCGCTATTTGAAGTCGATTCCTCAGGGTTCGCGGGCGGCGAGCGACAGTGTTTTCTTACAACGTAGCGAGGTGGAAAAGAACCAGTCGAAGATCGTCGCGCTGGCGGCGATTGCCGAGCAACGCGGACAGACGCTCGCCCAGATGGCCCTCACGTGGGTGCTGCGACAACCGGCGGTCACCACCGTATTGATCGGAGCCAGTAGCACGGCGCAGATCGATGAGAACGTGGCGTGCGCTAGCGCCGCGGGATTCAGCGACGAAGAAATTGCGGCGATTGACGCGGCATGCGCGCAGTAGACTCCTCGCTTCGGAGCCCATGAGTTTTTGGCAGGAACTAGCCGAGTGGTTGAACCCGCCGGACCCGAGCCCCGTCACTTTTAAGGAAGAGTGGCGGGCGGTGTTGGCGGAAACTATTCCGTTGTATGGGCGACTGCCGGAAACATTGCGGGAGCGACTGCACACCAAGCTGACCACGTTTGTGCAACGGAAGCACTTTGAAGCGTGTGGAGGTTTGGTGTTGGACGATCCCATGGTGCTCACGATCGCAGGGCAGGCTTGCATGTTGGTGCTGATGCAGGAGGGAGACCCGTATCCGAAATTACGGACAGTGTTGGTTTACCCGTCGACTTATCGGGCCAAGGAACGGGTAGTCGACCGCGCCGGCGTGGTGCATGAACGCGAAACCGCGCGGCTGGGTGAATCGTGGAGTAGTGGCACGGTGGTCTTGGCTTGGGACGCGGTTAAGCAAGGCGCGAGAAACTGCTTCGACGGGCACAATGTCACGTTTCACGAGTTTGCGCATCAATTGGATCAAGCCGACGGCTCCGGCGATGGCACGCCGCAGTTGCCCGACATGGCCCGTTACTCCCATTGGACTCAGGTGTTGGCTATTGCTCGAGCCGAACTGGACCGGATGGCTGAAGCGGGCCGCCGCACCGTGCTCGATAAATACGGCACCACCAATGCGGCGGAATTCTTCGCAGTCGCGACGGAAGCGTTTTTCGAGAAACCGCGACAACTCGAGCGCAAACGACCGGAACTCTACGCTTTGCTTAAGGCTTACTACGGCATGGATCCCGCCGAGTGGTTCACCCAAGGCTGAAGCGAATCAGCCAGCTCGGAGACAAACAA
>CAXBOL010000015.1:0-18241 GCA_963977295.1 uncultured Opitutaceae bacterium | reverse complement strand
CTGATGGCGCGCCCAGCGGTCACGCCCTACCTCAGAACAAATGGCTCTAAAGTCTGTTTCTCAAAAGACGTTGGTATAAAACCCCTCCTACATAGGGCGGATGTGCTCCGGACCTCCCGAAAGAAAAGCCAGAACGGTCGTCGCCACGTCTGACAATCGTCGCTAGCCTCCAGAGATCACATCTCGAAACCGTAGCCGGTCCGAGGTGAGGCGAACCTAGGTTTCTCTCTCCCCGCTGGCTCCTGCGGCGGGGCTCAAGCTCCTGCGATGAAGACGATTACTGGTCCGAAGGTTGCGTGCGACATGCCGTCGCGACGTCACGGACTGGGATGGTCCCGGATGCAACCAACTATTATATGAGTGAACTCACCCTCGGCGTCATCGGGACGTCCAAAAAAGTCGACGAACAACGCGTGCCCATCCATCCCGATCATTTGCCCCGTTTGCCCGAGACGGTGCGCCGCCAGCTCGTGTTTGAAGAAGGCTATGGGGAGCGTTTCGGTCGCAGCGATGCGGAGATGGCGGCCGAATCCGGAGGCGTCGCGTCGCGTCACGAACTCTTGGCCGAACTCGGGTCGGTGATTTTGAACAAACCCATGTTGGCCGATCTGGAAGAACTCAAGGTGGGCGGGCTGCTTTGGGGTTATCCGCATTGCGCCCAACAGCGACCCATCACGCAGACGGCAATTGATCGGAAGCAGACTTTGATCGCCTTTGAGGACATGTTTGTGTGGAGCCCCAATGGCACCATCGGCCGACATACGTTTTATAAGAACAACGAAATGGCCGGCTATTGTGCGGTGTTGCACGCCTTGCAGCTCAAGGGAATCGACGGTCACTACGGGAACCAGCGCAAGACGATCATTTTCAGTTTTGGCGCTGTCAGTCGGGGAGCCATTTACGCGCTCAAAGCGCACGGGTTTCGCGACATCACGATTTGTATCCAGAGACCGGATCATGAGGTGCGCGAGGAAGTGCTCGATTGTCACTACGTGCGGGTGATCGACGGTGGACCTGGCGAAGCGCGACAATTGGTGGTCGAGCATGACGGTTCAAGGCGACCGCTCACGGAGTTGATCAGCCAATCGGATATCATCATTAACGGCACGTTTCAGGAGCCGAATAATCCGCTCATGTTTGTTACGGAATCAGAGAAGGCCTGCTTGCGACCGGGCTGTCTGATCATCGACGTGAGCTGCGACGAAGGCATGGGGTTCTATTTTGCGAAACCCACCACTTTCAAAGCACCCATGTTCAAGGTGGGCCGAGTCGACTATTACGCGGTCGATCACACGCCGACCTATCTGTGGGAAGCCGCTTCGCGGTCCATCTCCGCGGCGATGATTGTGCATCTCCCCACCGTCGTGGCCGGGCGTGAAGCGTGGTCGCAAAACGAGACGATCCGGCGAGCGATCAACATCGATGCCGGCGTGGTGCAGAAGCCCGCCATCTTGGCGTTTCAGGGTCGTCAACCCGACTACCCTCACGAAGCGCTCAGGCCGGCAGCGGCTTGACGCGAGAGTGAAACGGGCGATCCGGGACCGACCTACCCGATCGTGGGGGCAGTCGGGCGGGAATCACGCAACCGATCGACGGACTGTCTAATTGTGACAACGTGACGGCAGCGGCTCCCTTGGCCTTTTGCCTTCTTGCCTCACGCGGTTGGAATTCAGAGGTCTGGCTTCCTTGGCTTCCCGACCCTAGTGGGCTCCACTCCCTTCCAGAGTCTTCGAGCGTAGAGAAAGGAAAAAACAGCAAAGGACGCTTCGAATGCTTCCTGTTGGGCGATGAACGCGCAGATTATCATGGGCACACCGACGACCAGAAGTGTGGGGTGCGGGAGAATTCGTTCCCAGGGTGCGTCGATCCGACCTTTTGCCACGAGGCCTAGAATCCAAGGGAGCACAATTCCCAGACCGGCCAGAGGATAAACCAGCCAGAACTCTTGATTGAAGAAATTGTGGATATTGGTGGCGCCCTGTAGGTTATTTTCGAAGGTCGCGCCCGCGTCCCAGCCGAAAATGCGCTGGCCCCAGTCGATCTCTTCGAGGGCGACAAAAAAGAGAAACGCGGCGGTCACGCCCCAAAAGCTATTCCAACCCCGGTTCCGCGGACCTTTGTAGATCGCCAATATCAGATAGATCGTAGCCATCAGCAGGGCAACGACCGTGAGCCATTCCACGGGTCCGTCTTCACGATAGATCCTTTTTAGTCCGACATAACGTTCCTGAAACAAATAGCCCGGCCAGAAGGCCAAGAGAAAGATCAACGAAATCGCGAGCGTGGGACGGGTCTGAGCCAATGGGTCGGTCGTGAACCGTTCCCTCAGGCGGAGACTCGTCCAGCCATAAAAAACAGCGGCCAACGGAACCAGTCCGATCGTGGCCGCCCATACCGCCCGGTTCAGGCGAGCCGTTTCTTCAGGTTTAAGAACTTTGTCGCCAACGAAAAGACTCACGATGCGGTGGGCGTGCTCGGCTAATGCTTGATTCTGCCAAACGCCCACCAGCGCGGCGAGGAGGCAGAGGCCCGCCAGCAGTTTGGAGCCGGTCGCAAATTGGCTATCAGTATTCATTGCGGGTTTGGGAATTCTCGGTGGAGCAAGCTGACCGGGAGCGATTGACCTGTTCTGTGAGAATAAATGTAGATGCACCCAAGAGCGAAGTTGGGTTTAGATTCAACCAAACACTTTCGGTGTGGTTGACGGGTTGAAACTCGGCGGGATTCCCCCAGTCAATAACTGAGAGTCAAACCACTCTGGCGGCGGAGGATTTTTGTCGAAAAGTCAGTTCGTTGGGATGGTAGCGGTCGAGTTTCTGCTGGGCTCCCAATTGCAGACAGATGTCGTGGTGAACTGAGGTGGTTAGGAAACTTCGTGGGGAATCCAGATTTTTCTGAAGTCTCGCTGACAAAACTTACCGAGCTTGATCATATCGGGCTCGTAGCGCCGATAGAGTTCTGTTTCGTATGCCCGAGAAATCATCGGGCGTTCCACAGGTCGATGAATGGAGTCCAGCATCAAACGTCCCCAATCATTCAGGCGTTTCGGGATGAGGGGTTTTAAGTGGGTTCGCAGCATGCTCCGACTGAAAAATGGTGGCTCGGGTAAATGAGATTCAGCCAAGTTTTTCTTCGGCATTTGATCTCTAAGGGTTTCGGAGATGCCCAAGAAACGATAGATCCTATTGAGTATCGAAACTGGATCTTGAATCAACTCCTCCATACAGACCACGAGCCATTGTTCCGGCTTGGTATAGGGCGCGTATTGTTCGAGCTGGTAGTGGTAATAGGACGCTTGGAAAATAAAGGGATGGGCGCGTTCGGCCTGTTGCAACGTCATGCCTCGTCCAGCTCTCCGATTGCGCTTAAGCATGTGAAGGTGGGAGATGATTCGCTGGATGGGATTCCTTACCAAATACACGTAACGGATGTCACCGAGGGTTTCATGTATACGTTTCGGCACGTTCGAATTGTGCGGGAAGTAGGTGTAGCCCACGGAGGCCTCGCCTATCGCTTGGTACGCCTCACTGGAGGCGAATAGAGACTCATACCACGGTAACCCCTTGTCCCAATGGGTGCTGAAAAAATTTGGTTCCTTGGGTGAGCAAATAAACGCGTCGGGATGCTCAGACAATCTTTGGGCGAGAGAAGACGTGGCCGACTTGGCAGATCCGACGATAATGAAATTGGGCAACATGCGAGAAAGGAGTAGGGAATTCAGCGCTTAAACTACCCTTTAATTTGTAGTGATTGTTGTCGATTTACGAATGCCCAACGAGTCAGATCCTAGCACTCCGCTTTCAGGCTCGCCGCAGGTGAGACAAGCTGAGCCGCGAAGTGCTCTCGGCTCGATCGTCTGAAGAGTATTTTTTCAGAGTAGGTCAATCCTTCGAGGTTGGAATCGAGGCGGAAAATTGGATGAAAAGGTCGTTCCCTTGCTGCTTATTTCCAAGGGTTATGTGTCAGGTTGTTTCTGCGATTCACGAGGTGCCAGCTTCGGGGTGCGAAAACGACGTCATATGATTAGATTGGACCAGAAGTATTATAATCACTGTTTCAATTTTCCAGTGCGCTGGAGGAAATGAAAAACAGTCTATCGCGATATCTTCGCCTCTCCGCTTAGTTTTTTTCCCGCCCAAAGTCGACCACCACGGGGCGGTGGTCGGATACCGGTAGACCTTTGTGGCGATGGTCTCCGACGTTGTATCGGTGGACGGGTAGATTCTGATCGCTCAACACGTAGTCGATCCGAGCGCGTCCCCAGCCGAATCGGCTCCAGCCCAACCACGTCGGGGTGACGGCCACCGTGGAGTTGGCGGTGTCCTTTGCTTCAAGGGCGGCGTCGGCGAAGGCACGGTTACCGTCCAGTAGGCGGGGATAAAGCGGGTCGTGCGGGCGCAGGTTGAAGTCGCCACATATCACGACATGGCCAGTGGGAGCGAGGCGGTCGATTTGGGTGTGCAACAGCGCCACACTTGCCGTGCGGGCACGGCGGCTGCGGTGGTCGAGGTGTAGGTTGAAAATCGTGAGCGAGGCCTCCGTAGCCTTCCCGCGGTCGATTCGTGCCCAGGAGCAGATGCGCGGATGAGCCGCGCCCCACGAGCGGGAAGGTCGATCAGGTGAATCGGAAAACCAAAACGTGCCGCCGTCGCGCAGGGTCCAGTGAGGATTGAGCACGAAGATGGGGGTGTGTTCGCCGCGACTGACTCCGTCTTCACGACCTACCCCCACCGCGGGCGGGTCGCCGAGTTCCGTTCGTAGCCAAGCGAAACCTGCGGGGGTCACTTCCTGGAGGCAAAGCACGTCGGCCTGCAAGTCGTGGAGGTGGGCCGCCAGCGCGTCGCGCTTGCGCCGCCACGCGGCCGCGACGCCGAATTGAATGTTGAAACTGACCAGTCGCCAGTTAGCGGATACAGGATCCAAACTCACAGCAGGGGGGCCCACAATCGGCTCAGGCCTTCGACGATTTTCTGGCGTCGTGATCGGTTGCGGAACGTGGCAAGATCGATCCGGTTCGAGGCCGCAAACATCGCGTCGTAGGTTTTTGCCAGTTCAACGCAGGTCGCGGGTGCCCGCATCAGGATATTGAGTTCGAAATTTAAATCGATCGACCGGGCATCGAGGTTGGCCGAGCCAACCATGAGCCACCGCTGGTCGGCGATGATCACTTTGGCATGATGCACGGCTTCGGCGTATTCGTAGATTTCGACACCAAACTCCATCAGGGTTTCGTAGTAGGATCGGCCGATCTTCACCAGGAACCGGTGATCGTTCTTCTCCGAAACCATCAAGCGCACGCGCACCCCCCGGGCGGCGGCGATTTGGAAGGCGGCGACCAACTCCGAGGTGGGCACAAAGTAAGGGGTGAATAGGTCGATGTTTTCGCGGGCGAACCCGCAAAGGAGGAGCACAGATTTGAGAAATGGTTTGCGATCTGAATCGGGTCCACTCTCGACGAATGCGGCCGGGATCGAGGAAGCGTGATCGGGGGCGCGATAATAGGCGTCGGCTTCGACTTTGCGCTGAGTGGCAAAGAACCAGTCGTTGAGAAAGATTTCCTGCAATCCGTTGAGTGCCGCCCCCGTGAGCCGCACCTGCAGGTCATGCCAGTCACCGACTTCCGGGTCGCGGCCGAGATATTCCCGACCGACATTCATACCGCCAATGAAGGCTTGTTTGCCGTCGATGAGCTGAAGTTTGCGATGGTTGCGTAGATTCAGAAAGTAGCGATTGCGGCGGGGATGAAGGGTGTAGGACCAGGAGAATTCTCCTCCGGCTTCAAGGAGGGGTCCGAAGAACTCGTCCTTGGTTTCAAAAGAGCCGAGTTCATCGACGAGGAGGCGCACTTCGACCCCGCGGCGAGCGGCGTGGCAAAGGGCGGCAAGGAACGTGCGGCCCACCTCGTCGTTGCGCCACACGTAGGTTTGAAAATGGATGTGGTGCTGGGCGGATTCAATTTTGGCCAAGAGAGCGTCGAAGTAGGACTCGTCAGGCAGAATTTCAATTTCGTCGAGTCCGCTGAGGCGGTTGCAATTGGTGGTGGTCACTCCGCGCACGAGTGCCTGTTCCTCGGTGGTGAGGTCGAACTCCGGGGAGCTGTTTGGGTTTTCCTTTTTTGAGGAGCGGTCGACGTCACCCCGTCGCTGCAGTCGTTTGCGGCGGAGTCGATCGGAGCCGAAAAACAGATAGAGCAACGGACCCAGAAACGGCAGAATAACCGTGGCTCCGATCCATGCCACCATGGAGGCCGGTCGTTTGCTGCTTAGCAGCACGCTGGGAATAGTCAGCCAAGTGGTAAGGTAGAGGAGAAGGAGGCAGATGAGCCAAGGAAGCATCAGGAGCGAAGAGAAGTGAAGAAAGTCGAAGCGGAGCGGAAGTGTGGACAGACTAGGCGGGACGGCGTCACTGGCAAACGGCATCTAGGTTTGGACCGGGTCACTCGGGGCGCGAAACGGCTCCAGTTGGCTCGATGGAGAGGACGGTGCAGGCATGTGGTCGTCTTAGTCTTAACGATGCAGTAGGGAATATCCACGGAGGAGAGGAGGAGCGTGCTTGCACGCGATGAAGGCGACAGAGAAGCAGAATGGACTGGTTTGTTTTAACCCCGTCCATCAGCGAGGGGAAAGCCTGTCATTGACCCGAATGGCTTACCCTTTCGCCAAGGCTTCGGCGGACTTGTCGGCGGACAGGATGGCGGTCAAGACAGAGGAAACGAAGAAGGACGCAAATATAAGTGATTCATTCACTTCGTTCTTTTTTAATCTTCGGTGGATAGTCCATTTGGGAGAGCACTTTAGTATGAGTATTCGACTCGTCTGCGGAATCTAGGGTTGAAGGGCTTTATTGAATTCGTGCAGGCAAATCCGATGTTTTAAGCCCGTCGGCGGATATCTCTCATTTCTCAATTCCTATGCGGTGAAAAGTCCGACTTCAGACTGCGCCCCTTTGAAGTTAGTTTTTCGTAATACACTTGACTGGTGTATTAGTTCACTAATACAGAAGAGCCCATCAGATGAGCCTACTTCTCGTCATAGACCATCACAGCGGCGTGCCCGCCTACCGTCAGATCATGGATCAAGTGAAGTTCCAGATCGCCTCGGGCGTGCTGTCGCCGGGCGACGAGCTTCCCTCCACCCGCGCTTTGTCGGCCGAGCTCTCGCTCAACCCCATGACGATCAGCAAGGCCTACGGTCTGCTCGAACGTGACGGTGTGCTGGAGCGCAACCGCGGCCAACCCCTCACCGTCGCGAACTCCACGGCGGTGGCCTCGGCCGAGATGCGCGTCGAGCCTTTGCGCCAACAACTTGCCGCGGCGGCGACGATCGCTCGCCAGCTGGGTATTTCCCGCACCGCGGCGCTCACCCTCTTCAAATCCTTTCTCGATCAACCGCCCTCCTCCTGACGCCTGATTCTCATGTACCACCTCGACGACGTCCCCATTACCTTCGACCACGTCACCAAGACTTTCGACGGTCGCAATGCACTCGACAATGTGACACTCGAAATTCCGCGCGGTCGGATCATCGGCCTGCTCGGTCGTAATGGATCCGGCAAGACCACCTTGTTGCATCTTGCCTGCGGCTTGCTCTTACCCACCTCCGGCGACTGTCGTACGTTCGGTAAGCCCGTGGCTCAACTCGGTTCGTCCGAGCTCTCGCGCCTCGGCGTCGTGCACCAGGAGGACCGCCCGATCCAATGGCTCAAGGTCAATCAACACCTCGATTTCACCGCGTCGTTTTATTCCACCTGGGATGCTGCGTTGGAGAAGCGACTGCTCCAAATGCTCGAGCTCGACCCCAGCCGTCGCGTCGCGGAATTGAGTCCGGGCGATCGCCAAAAGCTCTCGCTTATTCTGGCCGTTTGCCACCGTCCTGCGCTGCTCTTGCTCGATGAGCCGATGAGCGCGCTCGACCCCATCATTCGCACTCGCCTCATTGATATGTTACTTGAGCGCTTGCGCGACGACGACTGCACCATCGTAATCTCTTCGCACATCCTCACCGACGTGGAAAAGATCCTCGACTGGGTTGTCGCCATCGATCGCGGACGCATAACAGCCAACCTCGCGTTTGATGAGCTGCAGGAAAGCTACGCTGAATGGATCGTGACTTGTGAGCCGGGCCGACCGCTCCCCGCCTCATTCGCCGAACCGTTTGTATTCAGCCGTCAAGGCGACGACCGCCGCGTGCGTCTGCGCGTGAAACCCGCTGGACCCGACGCGGTTGAACGTTTTGCCGCGCAGCACGGCTGCCGGGTCCAGGTGTGCCCACTCAATCTGGAGGAGCTCTTCCCGATGCTCACGCAATCGTCAGCCGCCGCGGCGACGCCGGCCTGACCATGACTATCGCCCGACTCAGATTCACATGAAATTATCCACTGCCTTCTTCTGCGCCCGCGGTCTTAAGATAATCGGGCTTGGGTTTGTTGCTGCCTTTTACGCCCTGCTCCCGGGGAGTGAGATCAGGCCGAGTTGGTTCATGGAGCACCCTGTGATGTCACTTAATTTGTTTGTCCTGCCGTTTTGGCTCGGGGCCACCACACAACGTCTGCTCCTAGCCCACCTGCACCGTCCCAGCGCGCTGGCGCTGCCGCACGTCTGGCGCGTCTCACTCCGTCTACAATTACCCTTTGCCGTGCTCACCTCAACTTGCTTCGCGGTGATCTCGATCCGCTTGGGCGGTGGCGTGCCCTTTGGCGTCGCGTTTTTTACGGCGCTACTCGCGTTCAGTGCTTCGCTGCCCTCGACGAAGTTCATGTCCTGGCACGGCTCCCGGCCGTTGGCGGTGGCGATCATCACAGTCCCCTTTCTCGCTGTCTTCACGTCGCCCCAAGTTCTTCACGTGAGCGTGGCATACCCTGTTTTATCAACGATCGGAATGCTGGCAACCGTCGTGGGTCTCTACGCCATCACCTTTAGCCGGATGGCACTGCGGGCTCGGGCGCTTACGCCCAACATCGATGCCTTGCCGCGAGCCCAGCGTAACATCGAAGCGACTCAGATGCGGCAGCGGAGCCTGGCCCTCTCAACGGGTAAGGCGGCACCGTGGCAACGACTCCCCGTGGTATCCAACGTGCGTTCTGTCTGTCGGGTGCTGGCGTATGAACATTTTCGGGGATACCGGCCTTGGTGGCGTCAGTTGGCTCTGGTATTTGGAGTGCCGTTGGTCGTGTTCATTGCCTTCGGTTTGGGCGTGTGGTTGACCTCGGGTGAACACGACGGTTTTCCTTTTGTTCAATTGGATCAAGTGGTGGCTCTGGTCATTTGGGGCGATGGAACTGAGACGTGGTTCACGCTATTCAGCGGTCTCTTTGTCGGGTTCGCTGCGACGTTTGGCGCTCAATTTTATCCCCAATTTGCCCGCCGCACTCATTACCCGTTTTCGCGACGACTGCTCGCGGCCGCGATCGTGCGATTCAATACAGAGTATACGCTGCGGTGGTTCGGCACGCTGGCACTCACCCTCACCGTGTTCGCGGTCGCGACAGCCGCTGCCCGTGCGCCGGCTGCGGACGCGTTTCATGTTCCCCCGGTGTTTGCCAGCCTGTTGGTCGCGATACCCATAACGGGATTCCTTCTCGTGCTTCGGGCTGCGATGCCAGGGCGAACTCCCACTTTCGGTCGGTTCGTCATGTTGCTGGTCACCGCGATCGCGATGTGGGTGCCGACTCCGGCAGTGTTCTTTGCCGGGGTGCTGTTTTCTCCTCTCGGCCTCTTCCTCGTGGCCGTGACCAGCGTGGTGTCATGGCTGAGCTATCGAGCGATCATTTACCGCCACTACGACGTCGCCGATCTCGATCAGCACGAAATCGGCGTCGAGTTGCAGGCCAACTGAACGGCGTTCAGATCTGCCGCGCTTTCCGCTATTTTCAATTAACCGCCTAGCTCCCCGAATTCGCGGACGGAAAATCATTGGCTTGTCGGCTTAGGCACGGTTGAGCAGCGGTTTCATTCCGACTTGGTTGTGGGCTCGCCCTGAGGATGATGGCCATTTATAGGGTTGAACATGGCATGGCGAATTGACGAAGCAGTGGTGCGGGGTGAGCTCGACAACCGGGAGCGTGGCCGGGTGGTGGGCCGGATTTGGTTCGCGGGGCGAGAGGATCCGATGATGTTGGAATTATCGGGCGACGCGTGGCGCGATGTGGCGGGTCGGTTACTGCGTTTTGAAAACCCGACGCCGAAGCCCATGGATTTTGAAGGCATTGATTTCAATCAGACCGGGTCGGTGGGGGACATCACCGCGTCGCGGAAAGTGAAGGTGCCAGAAATTCCGATGGATCAAATCGGGGAGTATTACGCGGCGAAGAAACCGTGGCCGTGGCACTGGGGGAACGCCCTGTATCTGGAGTGGTTCAGCGAGACCAACGGGCGCGTCGTGATTGAGTCGGCGAATTACCAACTCAGCGTGGAGGGCGACGCGGCGTGGGAAATGACTGAGGAAGAGGAGTTGGCGCAGCGTGAAGCCAATGGGCAAGCGATGGCCGCGTCCATGGACTTCATGGCGGAAGCGTTTTCGGCGGCGGAAATAGCCGCGGCCGACGACACGCCGGCGGAGTGGAGTGAGGCACCGCCGATGACGGAGGCGGAAGCCGAAGTGTGGCAAGCGCGGCAGGATTTGTTGATCGATCGAGTGATGGCGCGGATGGAGCGCGAAGGCCAAGCGGCCGATTTTGATTTGGTCTTGCGGGAGGAGATGGCGCGGCTGCGGCGGGAGCGGGGCGAACCGGAACCGCCGGAGGACTGGGAGCAGGATAAGGTGTGGGCGGATGAGCTTCGCCAATTGGAGGAAGCGATGATCGAAAACGCTGACCTGGATGAGGAGGACGAATCCGACTTTCCCGATGCGGATCATCCTCTGGTTGAGCGGGCGAAGAATATGTTCTTGGATCTGAGTGAGTGGTCGGAGGAGGAAAATTGGTTACCGCCCGGCGCGATGCCGGAGCATCCGGTGGCCGCGTTGATCAATGCGACGATGTGCGTGGCGCCCAAACTCGCTGGGGCACTCAATAGTGGGCGATGGCCACCCGAACGGGAGTTTTGTGCACAAAAGATCGTGCGACTGAAACGAGCGCGGGGTTATTTGGATGATGCGTTGCTGGCAGCGGAGTCGTGTCAGGAGGATAAACTGATTCGTCCCGCGTTACTCGGACCGACGGTGGTGGACATCATCGACTTGGCGCGGGATATCGACCACCTCATTGCCGAGCTGAGGGAACGCTTGGGCGACAACCAGGGAGGTCGAATTTAGGGAACATCTGTTTCGCGCGGAGACGTCGAACTTGCCCGGCGCGCGCGGCCAATGTTCCTGGCGCGCGAGGGATGGGGTTAATGGGCTTTGGTGGATGCGGTCGACTTGAGGCGCCGGGCCACGTCGACGACTGGAGCGGTCCAGATGGAGGCGCGTTCCTGATCGAGCCATTCGATCAATTTGCGGTGTTCGTCGGCGTCGACGAACAGGCCGTGGGTGCCTTCTCCCACGCCATGAAACATGTAGATAATCCAAGTTCCTTGCGCTCGGGCTGCTTCGATCTCGGCGCGCAGTTGTTCAAACGTTTTACTGTCACCGCTGTAGTGCCCGAGGCGGGTGAAAGCGGGTTGCCTGGGATCGACGGGTTGGTTGGTGATGGTGCCCCGGGAGGCGACAAATAATTCGTCGAGAATGGGGTCCATGGGCTGTTCGGCCTCGCCGCGACCGATGGTGAGATTTGTGCAGGTGTTGCCGTAGGTGCGGGGTTTCCCGCCGTCGAGCAAGTCGAACACGACATTGGCGACCCGGAGTTCGTCCCGAAACCGTTTCGGGGAGTAGTTGCCGAGATCGTAATCCGCCGCCAGCCAAGCTTCGTTCCCGGCATCGCGTCGGCAGGGATGAAACAGCGAGTGGTTGCCCAACTCGTGGCCGTGCGCGGCGACGGACTTCCACGCGGCCGGACTCTCCATTGTGCTGATGGAGAGATAAAACGTTCCGCGCAAGTTGTGCTGTTCGAGCAATGGGGCGACGCGCTGATGGTGGATGGGCACACTGTCATCGTAGGTTAGCGAGACCGCGCAACGAGTCGCGTCGGGCCAGACTGCTTCGGTTGAGGACGCGGCGTGGGCGAATGAGCCGAGCCAGCCCACTTGCACCAAGAGTATCACGAGGGCGATCGATGGGGAGCGGGGGTTGGTCATACGTGGAAGGATCTAATTGCGAATACAGACATTATCCAAATTGAATTTATGGTCATGGCTGGGGGGGGCAGTCCTGGTTGGATTGAGAGACCACCCCGTGAGTGGACACAGGAAGACCGAACGCCGCGTGGCGGCGACTACGGGATGGGCGGGGTTTGAATGACGGCGACGCCGCGGGCGGGGAGTTCGAGGGAGCCGGCGACGTCGCGATCGGTGACGAGGTCGTGGCCAGCGGGGACGGTCAGGGTGCTCGGTGCTTCGTTGTGGTTGATCACAAACAAAAGGGTGCGGTCGGTTGATTCGCGGCGGACGACTTCCACGCCGGCTGGGGTATTTTCCAGGAGGGGTTTGAGGCCGGCGATTTTCGCCAATTTCGGGATGAGGGCTTCGCCGACCTCGCCGTTGAGATAGGTGCCGACGTAGATGACTGAACCTTGGCCGACGCGGTGCAGGGTCGCGGAGGCGGAGCCGGTTTGGTGGCGGGTGGTCCAGCGCGACCAGACCTCGGTGCCGGCGTCGGGTTGGAGCAGTTCATACCACTCGCGGGAGAGCACGGGTTGGTCGCCAATGGTCAGTTTGAGCGGTCGTAGTTCGGGTCTGTTTTGCCGACCGTATTCGGTCACAGTGGCACCGACCAGTGGACGTAGCACGCCGGGGAGTAAGTCGGTGGTGACGTTGTTGTCCAAGTCCTTGGTGCCGGAGCGGGCACCAAGGACCAGCACGCCGCCAGCACGCACCCAGGCTTCCAGTTGGGGGATCCACGCCGGGTCGAGCAAGGCGAGGTGGGGGATGATGTAGAGTTTTAATCCGTCGAGCACATCGCTGGGATGCACGACGCCGACCTGATAGCCGGCGCGCCAGAGATGACCATGCAGTTCGGCGGCGACTTGGTCGGGGGCGGGTAATCCGAAGTGCAGCGCGGCGTGGCCATTGGTGTTGTCAAAATCGGTGGCGGCGACGGCCACGTCGATGGCGACATGGGTGCCGAGCAGGGCGGGGCCGACGCGCGCGAGTTCGGCGCCAACCTGCGCCACTTCATCGTAGCGACGGCGCGGCACGTTGTCATGATCGAGCACGCCGCACCAGTATTCCTCGGCGCCGAAACGCACACTGCGCCAGCGGAAGAGCAGGATGCCGTCGGCCCCGTGAGCGAGGGCGGCGTAATACATGTTCCGCAGTTCACCGGGCTCAGGATTGTCGTGCAGGTAGTTCGTCTGGCCGCCCGGTCCGCTTTGGAATTCGGGCACGATAAAATTGCCGGTCCAGGCGCGGGTTTCGTCGAGTTTGCGGGCTTGGTCGGCGGCGCGTTGCGGGTGATCCCACATGAACAGCGGGTAGTCATCGTAGCCGAGCACATCGAGGTCCTGGCCGAACGGGCCACGGTAATCGATCAAGTCGAAGATGCCGTTATGGGTGATCCACCATTTCGGCTGCGTGGCGCGGAGGATTTCGACTTGGTCGCGTTGGAAACGCGCGACGCTCCATGAGATGAAACGGAAATAATCGAGATGGTGGGCGGGATTGAGATGCGTGGGCCGAGCGCGAACCGGCAGGGGCACATCAACAAAACGCGTGTAGGTTTGGGTCCAAAACGCGGTGCCCCAGGCTTGGTTTAGGGCGTCGATATCGCCGGAGAATCTTTCCTCAAGATAGGTCACCCATGCGGCCTCGGCGCCAACGGAATAGTCTTCGGAGAAGTGGCAGTTGAATTCGTTGTCGGTCTGCCAACCGATCACGTAGGGGTTGTCGCGAAAATGCTCGGCCATGGCGCGAGTGATACGTCGGGAATACTCGCGGTAGACGTCGCTGGCGGTGCTGGCGTGTTGGCGGGAACCGTGGACTTGCACGACGCCGTGATCATCGACCCGCAGGATCTCCGGGTGTTTGACCGTGAGCCAACGCGGGGGCGCGGCGGTGGGGGTGCAGAGGATGGTGCGGATCCCTTGCGCGCCGAGTCGCTCGATTACTTCGTCGAAGAGTGAGAAGTCGAAGCGACCCTCTGCGGGCTCCATGAGATCCCAAGCAAACTCTGCCATGCGCACCGTATTCATCCCCGCCGCACGCATGAGCTCCACATCCTGATCGAGCGTCGCGTAGTCGCCCTGTTCGGGGTAGTAGATCGTGCCCCACATGAACGTCTCGAAGTCGGAGACGCGAAGATGGGACGGGCGTCGGGCGTTGTCGGGTGCGGCGCGATCGGATTGGTTCGGAGTGGCTGCAATGAGGGAGGCGATTGAGGCTAAACCGCCGAGCAGAATACGGATCGTGGCATGCATGGTAAGGATAGGGGGACGCCCCAGATCCTAGGCAGACCGGTGTGAGCGGACAACCCTTGTTTGGGGAGATTGCCGCTTGCCGAGCGAGAAGGGCCGGATGCACTGGAATCGCTCGCTCCTACGCCTGACGGGGTGGAATCGCGTTGGTTAGCAGAGGGTGAAATGTCCTGCGTCGGCTGTCTTTGTGATCACCGCAACTTCCGCGAAGTAGGCTACCACGGATGGGATCGAGAGATTATTTTCGGTAAGGGATCACGACGTCTTTAATCATGCCGAAGTGCTTCTCGTTGAGCGTCACAAGCGGCAGCTCGTGGTGAAGGGCAGTGGCAGCGATAATGCAATCCGCCAGTCCGCAGCCAAATTTGTTTTGGTAGTCTCGTCGCAGGAGGCCGGCGGCGGTGGCTATTTCGGAGTCAATGGGCAGGAGAGTAAACGCCTCTAGCATGGCATCGAGTTGTCGTCGTTCCTTGCCTTCGCGGGCGCCTTGATGTAGTTCTGCGACGGACATCGCAGATAGATGAGTGTTTTCAACGTGCGTCTCCAAAAAATCGACTGCGTCCTTTTGTCCGCGGAGGTAGTCGATGATGACGTCGGTATCGATGATCATGGGCTAGAATCGATCGAAGTCTTCGCGGATCTGGCGGAGATCGAGATTCTGGCGTCCCTTCCACAATCCCCGACCGTTTCGGAGTTGGGCCAAGCGACTCTTGGTGCCAGTGCGCCGTAGATATTGATCAAGCGCCTCTCTTATCACCTCACTCTGCTTACGGCCGGACTTCGCTGCGATCTGTGCCACGCCCTCCGACTGATCTGCTGTTAAATAGATCTGCGTCCGTTTCATACATCATGATGTATGAATTGAGAGTAACCTGTCAATCCGGCGAAAACGATGAGCCGATGGCGGACCACGCTTGCGGCTTGGGCCGCAAGCGTGGCGACTCGGTTTCGCCGCCTTTAGTAAATCGTCTCGTCGAGGAGGGCGAGGAGCTCCGCTTCGGTGATGCGGCGTTGGGTCATGGTGTCGCGTTCGCGCAGGGTGAACGTGTCGCCTTCGCCTTCAATGGTTTCGAAGTCGATTGTCACACACCACGGCGTGCCGATTTCGTCCTGACGACGGTAGCGGCGGCCGATGGCACCGGCCTCGTCGTAGAAGACGGCGTAGCGGCGCTGCAGTTTTTGGTAGAGCGCTTTGGCGCGGGTCGTCAGCTCTTCCTTGTTTTTGAGCAGCGGCAACACGGCGACTTTGACCGGCGCAATCCGGGGGGAAAGGCGCAAGACGGTGCGGGTTTCCGTGCGGCCCTTGTCGTCGGTGATCTCCTCCTCCGCGTAGGCAGCGGTGAGCACGGCGAGGAAGATGCGATCAACGCCCACGGCGGGTTCGATGACGTGCGGCACGAACTTCTTTTTCGTTTCTTCGTCGAAGATTTCCTGCGGCTTGCCGGAGGCGTTGGCGTGCTGGGTGAGGTCGTAATTGCCGCGGGCGGCGATGCCCCAAAGTTCCTGCACGCCAAACGGATATTTGAACATGATGTCGGTCGTGCCGCGCGAGTAGAATGCGAGCTTGGCCTTCTCGTGATCAAACAGCGAGAGGTGTGACTCAGGCAGGCCGATGGAGACGAGCCAATCCCAGCACCATTGAATCCAGTCTTTGTGGGCGGTTTCCCAATCGGCGTCTTCGTGGATGAAATACTCCATCTCCATTTGCTCGAATTCGCGGGAGCGGAAGATGAAGTTGCGCGGAGTGATTTCGTTGCGGAAGGACTTGCCGATTTGCGCGATGCCAAAAGGCAGTTTCACGCGGCCGGTGTCGACGACGTTTTTGAAGTCGACGAACATGCCCTGGGCGGTTTCCGGGCGAAGGTAGGATTTTGATGAACCGTCGCGCAGGGCGCCGACGTTGGTGTCGAACATCATGTTGAAGGCACGTGGGGGCGTCAGACTGCCGGGCTCTCCGGTGGCGGGCGACGGGATGAGCGGGATCTGCTCGGGCGTAGCTTCGGTGAATTCTTGGGCCACGACGGGCGCGAGCGTGCCTTGCAGGGCCTGCTTGCGCTTCATTTTCTCGGCAGCGGCTTGCAGGGCACCGGTGGTGTCTTCAGATTCGAGGGCGGAGACGTAGCCGTGGGTGACGCCGTCAACAACGACGGGAGCAAAGAAGAGTTGGTCGGCGCGGAAGCGTTGTTTGGACGCTTTGCAGTCCACGAGGGGATCGGTGAACCCGTCGACGTGGCCGGAGGCCTGCCACACCTTGGGGTGCATGATGATCGAGGTCTCGATGCCGACCACGTCGTCGCGGCGGCGCACCATGTCGTCCCACCAGCAGTCACGGATGTTCTTCTTGAGCTCGATGCCGAGGGGGCCGAAGTCGAAAAACCCGTTGTAACCGCCGTAAATTTCGGAGGATTGAAATACGAAGCCCCGGCGTTTCGCGAGGGATACGATGGCTTCCATGGTGGCGGCAGAGTCGTCGGGCTTGGACATAAGAAGAGAGGTCTTAGGGCTTACGGACGCCTGGCGGCAAATCCCAAATCTTTAGGGGAAGAACCACGGATGCGGTGAGGGTGGGCCGTCAGACAGATACTTTAACCACAGATGGACACAGATTCACACAGATAAGACATACCGTCATCCGGGGTTTTTATAGGAGGCCCGAAATCGTCGTCGTTGTCGGATCCAGGTTTCTTAGCAGATAATTGAGCCGACAGGGGGAGATATTTTTACCGAACGAATGGAAACCCAGCCGTCAGCCTGAAAGTTGGGGTGTTCCTCCTTCGTCGAGTCTTCCACCGTCGTCCCGCTTGCGCTCAGGCGTAAAAGGATGTCGGACATGACCCCCCGTTCAACATCTGGCTTTTGGAAAATGATATTTCCCCGGTGGGTGCGCGCTCTGTTTCCTCTGGTGCTCCTGTGAAAAGCGCAGGGGGCGAAGGAAGCCAAATGGAACTTCTGTTCTAATTTTTGGCCGCGGGGCGGGTGGGCACGAGGGCGAGGCGGAAGCCGAGGGCGGAGGAAGTCAGGTTCAATAGTGTCAAGTTGCGCCGATCAAAGCGGCAGGCCCCTTGGTTGGACGCCCAAGACCCGCCGCGATGAACGCGGAGGCTGGAGGCGGCGGGACCGGAGTAATCCACCGTTGGATCGATGACGTGGCCGCCGGGATACCCGTCGTGGCCATTGGCGCACCATTCGTTGACGTTGCCCAACAGGTCATAAAATCCCCAAGG
Organism: uncultured Opitutaceae bacterium; assembly: GCA_963977295.1. Lineage (GTDB taxonomy): Bacteria > Verrucomicrobiota > Verrucomicrobiia > Opitutales > Opitutaceae > Actomonas. Next base: position 575 of record CAXBOL010000015.1, on the reverse strand, counting down.
GTTGGGTGTTTTTTGGGCGACCGGGTGGGTTTGGCGCTCGCTGTTTTTTTCGTTCCACGCCGTGGCGTCGGGGTCGGAAACGCCTCCGGTCGTCAGGCCGGCGCGGGCGGCGTATTCCCATTCGGCTTCGGTGGGCAAGGTGTATTCGTAGCCTTCGGGCAGGCGACCTTCCGCGCGTTCGCGTTGAGTGACTTTCTGGCAAAACTCCATGGCGCTGACCCAAGAGATTTGTTCAACGGGTCGGTCGGAGCCTTTGAACAGGCTGGGCACGGGAATGTTGTCCATAACGATCTGCCATTGGGCCTGGGTGACCTCGGTCCGACCGAGCCAGTAAGGGCGGGTGAGCGTGACGAGGGTGTCGTCGTTGCTGCCCAACGCCGAGCACATCAGAAAAGTGCCGGGTTCGACTCGGAGCATCACGATTTCGGCCGTTTTGCAGGTGAAATGGGAGATCGAATCGGCGGGCGGCTCGGGTGTGTCGGGGCCGGTCGTCGGGGCCGATTCCACGTTGCCGGCGGTCTGGGCCATCAGCTCAACAAGTTGGCGGCGATACTCCAGCAGGGGAGGATCCTCGG
>CAXBOL010000014.1:0-19725 GCA_963977295.1 uncultured Opitutaceae bacterium | reverse complement strand
GGTCCATATCACGTTCGCCAAGCGAGGATAGCCTCCCAGCGACTGACGATCCGCCATTAAAACAATGGGGTCTCCATCCGGCGGCACCTGAACCGTGCCCGCCGTGACTGGCTGCGAAATCATCTGATTATCCGTCGCCAACGACAATTTCCGTCCCCCGAGTCGAATGCCCATGCGGTTGGACTGGGCCTGCACCTCGAACGAGGCCGTGGTGAATTCAGTCCGCGTCGTCTCATCGAACCACTCCCATTCCGGGCCCCGCACGAACCGGACTTTGCCCGGTTCGGCATCGGGCGGAAACAATATCAGCGGCGTAGGATACCACCCGAGTTCAACTTTGTGGATACGGCATTCCCCTAACCCCAAATGATCCCCTTTCTTGAGGGCGCGTCCTTTGAAACCGCCAAAACCTGCCGCTAAATAGGTCGAACGGGACCCGAGCACCAACGGCACATCGATCCCTCCGCTGATGGCCAGCACCCCACGATACCCCGAAGTGATGCGCGACAAATCCACGACCTCGCCCGCGTTTACTTCGAACGCCCGCGCAAAAGGAGCTCCGGTAATGGTCGCCCCCGTCACGGCTAAAACTCGCGTGTCGTTAAAATAGATTCGGGGACCTTGCACGGCCCATTCCAACACGGCTGCATCCTGGAAATTTCCCACCAAGGCGTTCGCCACTCTGGCAGCGCGAGCGTTCATCGAGCCACCCGTCGTGACGCCCCAGCGCTGAAATCCGCTTCGCCGCGAATCTTGCACGGTCGTCTGCACGCCTGGCTCTAGAATCTCGATCTCCGCCCCCCCCTTCGGTCCGAACGGTGCTCGCGTGGTTGTCGCCGTGGATTCGGCCAACAGGCGATCAAACTCCGCTTCATTAATGGCCCTAAAACGAACACGGTCTCCCGCTTGCAACAGACTGGGGGACCGGCCTTCACGAGTCGGATCAAAGAGCTGCAACGGCGTGCGCCCGATCAAATTCCACCCGCCTGGCATGGTTAAAGGATAGACCCCGGTCTGTCGTCCCCCAATGCCGACGCTGCCTCCTGGCACAGCCGTCCGGGGGGTTTTTCGCCGGGGACAATGTAGCGCCTCCTCCAATCCGCCGAGATAGGGAAACCCCGGGGCAAACCCGATCGCTTGCACCTCGTAGATTCCGGCGGCATGGCGCTCCACTACCGCCTCAGGCGACAGCCCGGATTGTTTGGCCACTTCGTTGAGATCGAGGCCATAGCCTTTTCCGTAAATTACGGGAATTTCAATTTCGCGCGAAGACTTCACCGCGTCAGAGCGAGCCCCCTGCTTCGGTAGATCCGTCAGCAAGCGTTCAATCCACTGCGCTGCTTCCTGCCACGAGGCATTCGACTGCAAGTGCACGGCCACCGCCGTCAATCCCGGCACGACATCTTCCACTCCGGGCCTGCTGGCATCACGCACTCGGTCCGCCACCGCCAAAACCTGCGTGAGCGGTATCGTTTCTCCGTCCGGCGCTAATTCCACTAAAATCACTTTGTCGCCCAACGCCTTGATTTCCATGTCCCCTATATTTCGTCCGCGCCTGCCCAATACAAGCCTCACCCTCGCCTGCCTGGCTTATTCTACCCCGCTGGATTGCTGATAGTTTACCGGATTGGGTTGAAGTCGGACCAAAGTCAGTGGATATCTGCGGAGATGCCCTCGCGATTCCTCCCCCTTTCTCTCGCCGCCGCACTTGTCCTCACGGGTTGTCAAAAAGACGAGGTTCACGCCTATCGGGTTCCCAAAGAGGTTGAAGCACCTCTGGCCATGCCCGCCGCCGGCACCACCCCCTCGTCCGCCCAAGCTTTGACTTGGACTGCCCCCGGCAGCTGGGAGGAAGTTCCCGCCAGCGGCGTCCATCGAGGTAGCTTCAAGGTGGCCAACGCCGAGGGCGAAAGCGCTGACATTTCAGTAATCGCGTTTCCGGGCGATGTCGGCGGTCTCGCCGCGAACGTTAACCGGTGGCGCGACCAAGTGGGCCTGGCCCGCCTGCCCGACGCCGAGGTTCAGGCCTCGGTCGAACACCTCGACACGCCCTCCTTCCACATCGATTTCGTTAATTATCTCGGCACCGCTAACGGTGTCCCCACCCGAGTGGCTGGCGCGATCATGGAACATCAGGGTGAGTCGTGGTTCTTCAAAATCATTGGCCCCTCCTCCATCGTGGATGCCGAAATGGAATCTTTCCGCGCCTTCCTCCAAACCATCGCCCCCTCCCGCTAAGCCATGGCCAAGTTTTCCCATCCTCTGCTGAGTTTCTTCACGTCACTTCGACTTACCGTTGTCTTGCTGGTGATGTCACTGGTGCTGGTTTTTTGCGCCACCATCGCGCAGGTGAACCTCGGTATCTACGGCGTGCAGGAAAAATTCTTCCGCTCCTTCCTCGTTTGGGCTGAGTTCCCCAATACCAAGCTGTCGTTCCCAGTGTTCCCGGGCGGTTATCTGATCGGCGGGTTTTTGATGGTTAACCTGATCGCCTCGCATGTCTACCGCTTCAAATTAACGTGGACGAAAGCCGGGATTCAGCTCACTCACTTCGGCCTGATTGTGTTGCTGGTGGGTGAACTCGTCACCGGCCTGCTGCAGGAAGATTTCTCCCTCCGACTAGAGGAGGGCGCCACCCGCAACTACTCCGAAAGCTTCCGGCGCAATGAGGTCGTGATCGTCGACACCACCGACGCCGATTACGACGAGGTCGTGGCCATTCCCGAATCGTTGATTGCGGCCAAGGACACCGTGCAACACGGTAAACTGCCCTTCCGCGTCGTGCCCAAGGGCTACTTTCCTAACGCCAATCTGACCATGCTCAACTCCCTGCCCAACGGGGTGGCGAGCCCTGGAGTGGTCCCCAATCCCGCCGACCAAGGCATCGGCCCGCGACTGGCGGTGATGCCAGCGCCAATCACCTACAACGACCAGGAGCGCAACCTCCCGGTTGCCTTCATCGAGCTCATCGGCACCGACGGGTCATTGGGCACCTGGCTCGTTTCCCCCATGCTCACCCAGGCCCAGACCTTCGAGCACGCGGGACGCACGTGGCGTGTCAGTTTCCGCTTCGAGCGCGAATACAAACCATTTTCACTCACGCTCATTGAGTTGAAACATGATATCTACCCGGGCTCCAACATTCCCAAGAACTTCTCCTCCCTCGTGCGTCTCCAGAGTGAAGACGGCAAGGAAGACCGCGAGTCGTTGATCTACATGAACCATCCGCTACGGCACGAAGGCTTCACCTTTTACCAATACCAGATGGACAGCTCCAACGGATTCAGCGTGCTACAGGTCGTCCGCAACCCCGGCCGTGCCCTTCCCTACATCGCCTGCGTCCTGATGAGCATCGGTCTCCTGTGGCAATTCATGTTCCACCTCACCAAATTTCTCCGCCGCCAAGGGTAGGAAACCCGAACGACCACGACATGCTTCGCCGCCTTTGCTGCCTCGGCGGATAAATCCCAATCTCCATCCGTATGAAACGCTACTTTCCCGTCATCATTCTCGTTCTCTCCGCCCTTGTCCTGCTGGCGGGTTTGCGACGCCCCAACAGTGGCTCGGAGTTCGACCTCAACGGCTTTGCGGGACTTCCTATTCTCGCCAATGGCCGCATCAAACCGATGGATACGGTGGCCCGCACCAATCTACTTACCTTCCAGGGGCGGCAAAAGGTTAAGGATGCCGAGGGCAAAACCGTCCCCACGACCACGTGGTTGCTGGACGTATTATTCCGACCCGAAATCGCCGATAACTACCAGCACTTTGAAGTCGTGCACCCGGACTTATTGGATCTTTTCAAATTAACCATGGCCGATGGCGACGGCAAAAAACGCTTCTCTTTCGCCCAACTGCAACCCGGGCTGGCGGAACTTGATCGGCAGGCTAAACTTGCCGACGAAGTCGAGAACACCAAACGCAACGCGTTCCAGCGCACCGCCGTGCAGGCCCGCAATCGCCTCGTGGCGTATCAGCAACTTAAACACACGTTGGTCATACCCGATGGGCGCGACTTTCTTACGCAGCTGCAAACCGTGCAAGACGAGTTCGTCACGGGTATAGCCGCCGTGCGCGCCCGTTCTAATGGTGAACCCCATGACGAAGCCATGGCCGAGCGCATGATCGATGCCGGTCAGGTTTTCCTCCGTCTTGACCAAGTCGCCACTATTCTCCCCATTCCTCCCTTGGGCGAGGACACCAGTGACCAAGCCTGGCAAAAAACCGGCAAGGCATTACTCGAGTCATTTCAAACTGGTATGGTAAACCCTTACGCCTTGACTTACGCCGGTCTGGCTCAGGCGTGGCGGGAGCAAAAACCCGAGACCTTCAATACCATCGTCCGACTCTATGGCGATCAGTTGAAAGGCAAATTCGGCGACCAACTCCATAAGGCCAACGCCGAGACCCGGTTTAACGAAACCGAACCGTTCTACCGCAGTTCGGAACTCTACGTGCTGGCCTTCCTACTGGCAATCTTCTCGTGGTTGGGCTGGTCGCGGCCGCTACAACAGGCTGGGTTCTGGGTCATGGGATTGGCCTTTGTCGCCACCACCATCGGCATCGCCATGCGGATGTGGCTGGAGGGGCGTCCCCCCGTAACCAATCTCTATTCCTCCGCCTTGTTTGTCGGGTGGGGCGCAGTCGGACTCTGTCTCGTCCTCGAAAAAATCTACCGCAACAGTATCGGCACCACGGCAGGCGGTCTGGTCGGATTCAGCGCCCTGCTCATCGCCCATCATTTATCCCTGTCAGGCGACACGCTCGAAATGATGCGGGCCGTGCTCGATTCCAACTTCTGGTTGGCCACTCACGTGATCATCATCACCATCGGCTATTCTGCCACGTTCCTCGCCGGCATGCTGGCGATCATTTACGTGGTGCGAGGTCTGCTCACTAAATCCCTCGATCAGGACACGGCCAAACAACTCGAACGCATGGTCTATGGGATTGTTTGCTTCGCCACGTTGTTCAGCCTCGTCGGCACCGTTCTGGGCGGCATTTGGGCCGACCAATCCTGGGGGCGGTTCTGGGGCTGGGACCCCAAAGAAAACGGCGCGCTTCTCATTGTAATTTGGAACGCCGTCATCCTCCACGCTCGCTGGGGTGGACTCGCTCGCACGCGAGGGATCATGGCCTTGGCTATCTTCGGTAACATTGTGACCAGCTGGAGCTGGTTCGGCACCAATATGCTCGGAGTCGGCTTGCACAGCTACGGTTTCATGGACGCCGCCTTCTGGGCGCTCATCGGCTTCGTCACCAGTCAACTGATCTGTATCGGACTGGCTTACCTGCCTCAATCGATGTGGCGTAGTGCACCATTATTGACGAAGGCCCGAACGACCTGAGTCAATCGACTTGATCAGGCCATTACCGGGGTGGCCTCCTCCGTCTCCACCGGCACCGGGTAGTCCTTCACGAAGTCAACGTAGTGCACCAATTCATAAGCGCCATCGTGATGCTCAACGATGGCGGTGAGCGATTCCACCCAGTCTCCCGAATTGAGATAGTGCACGTCGCCCAGCATCTTGTCGGCCGGCGTGTGGATGTGACCGCACATCACGCCGATGCATCCCCGACTCTCGGCTAGTTTGGCGATGTGTTCTTCGAAATTGGACACGTGGTTAACCGCCTTTTTTACCCGCGCTTTGATCGCCTTGCTCAGCGACCAATACTCCAACCCGCGCCAAGCCCGCCACCAATTGTAGATCCGATTGAGCCGCAACAGCGCCCGGTAGCCCCAATCCCCGAGGTGCGCAAGAAACACGAAGTTTTTCGTCACGGTATCAAACACATCCCCGTGCAGAACCAGATATTTCCCGTTCACCCCGTGGTGAACAAAATCCTCGACGACCGAAAATCCTTCGAAGTCCAACGGCATGAAATGAGCCAGCACTTCGTCGTGATTGCCCCTCAAATAGATGATCTCGGTGTCTCGCTTCTCCAGTTTCTTCAGGATGATGCGAATAAATCGCGTATGTGCCTTGGTCCACTTACCTGACCGACGGAGCTGCCAACCATCAATGATGTCCCCATTAAGGATCAGCCGATCGCATCGCACTCGCCGCAAGAAGTGATTAACCTCTTCGACTTTGCAGTCCGCCGTGCCTAGGTGCACATCGGACAAAATCACCGTGCGCACTTCCAGTAGTTTTTTGCTCATGTAGAAACCGCTCGCAATTGGCGTGAAGCATTCGGGCCGTCCGAGTGAGCCGCGATGAGGAGGTCGCGTTCAAAGCGTTCGATGACGCTGCTCCATGATTGTTGTTCAAACCCACTCCGTGCCGCCCGACGCAGCCGCTCACGCAACACCCCATCAGTGGCCAACCGATTCGCTTCCTTGATGAGTTGATCGGGACGATCACAAGGTGCCAGCAAGCCGTTCTTGTCATGACACACAAACTGTCGGCCCGCCGCGTAATCAAACCCCGCCACGGCCAATCCACTGGCCATCGCTTCGGTCAATACGTTGCCAAACGTTTCCGACAAGCTCGCGTGAATGTAGATGTCGGCCGAGGCGTAGTAACGCCCAATCTCTTCGCGGGAAAAGAACCCGGCAAAATGACACTCCGGATGCGCTTTCATCAGGGTGGCTTTCACCGGACCTTCCCCGGCCAAAACGAAACGGAGGGTCGGATTCACCGTCCGCATTTGAGCGAAGATTTTGAATAGTAAATCGTAGTTCTTCTCCGGAGCCATCCGCCCAACGTGCAGCACGACCGGATTGTCACGATCTGCACCCCACTCCCGGCGTAATTCATCGCTGCGCCTTTCCGGCGAAAAGCAATCCACGTCAATCCCCCGGGAAAGAAGCCCCATGCTGTGAAAGCCTAACGCCGAAAGCTCATCACAAAGCTCGTTGGTGGGCGCGAACGTGCGCCGGGTTCGATTGTGCACGCGACGCAGCCACCAGAGCACCAGACCATGCAGTCCCGGGAATCCGTAATCTTTCGTGTAGGCATGGAAGTTAGTATGAAAACTCGAGGTCACCGGGATGCCCAAGTGCCCTGCCGCGGTCACCGCGCTTGCACCCAGTGGGCCCTCCGTCACAACATGGACTAAATCCGGTCGATCCCGTCGCCAAGTGCGCAGCAGTTTGGTTTTGGCTGGCCATCCCAGGCGCAATAACGGGTAACCCGGAATCGCCAAGCCCGGCATGGGGATCTGGGTATACGGCTGCCCGCGAGAAGCTTCCGCCAGATCATCTCGAGCGGGATGATATATCTTGAGCTCATGCCCCCGCCGGCCTAATTCCCGGGCGATAGTCCCGAAGGTCATGGCCACCCCGTTTACTTCCGGCGGAAAGGTTTCTGAAACAATTGCTATTTTCACAATAACGGGAGTCATTTCCCGCCGCGATAATTAGCAGCCCTCTCGTCACAACCCCGCGTCGAATCTGTGACGGTTCCGCAACTTCGCCCACCCCCACTTTACCGCCGCACAAAAATTCGGGCGCCCCGCATTACACCGAATTTTACAGGAGCGAACAGAGCAAAACAGAGTTTCAGCCGGCTGGGTTGCACACCGGTCGCAAAAGAAACCAAGCCGGATTAGACCATGTGGGAGGGGTTATATATCCCGACTCCGGTGCTGACAGCACCACTCCACCGAAATTTTTTTGAGAGCAAACAAAGTAAACTGAGTCTCCTCTCGCTGACTGCTTAGCGACCTTGGTGTGAAAACAAAACCAGTTCACGCCGTCCTCAAACCGCATCAATCCACTCCTCTGTTCTATCTGTTCGCTCATGTAAAAAATTCAAGGGCAAGGCTTCCACCCTGCGGTAGACCAAATCTCCCACCTCTAGCTCCAATCCATTTTTACACCAAGACAGCGAAGGCAACGAAGCATCCCGCCCAAGAATCGGACACCTTTCGTGTCTTTCGTGTGTTTCGTGGTTAATTCATCCGTCCTTCAACCCAGCGTGCCCCCCATATCCAAAATAAAATCCGGCGCGAAACGGGAGTGAAGCCATTCGTTGTTCATGCCAGGCCATTCACTTCGTTCCTGGACGTGGTTAAAACCCAAACCAGCCCACGTCTCCTGCGCCACCCGACGCAAACCCGCCGCCCATCGCAACTCCGCCTGTTACCGCGGCGGTAACTCACCCGACCGCGGAGTCGCCTCCGCCAGATTAGGCGTGACACTCCCTGGCACCCGTCCCGCTGTCCATTGCACGGCGCCGGTCAGCATCGATTGAAAATACGACGCATCCCAAACATCCTCCCGATGGCCCATGGCATTAAACCACACCCGGCCCTGACCGTAAGGTTTGGCCCAAGCCAGCGGATAGTCAGGCCGCTGATACGGCTTCCCTTCCATGCCGGCTGTTTGCATGACCAATAAAACGCGATTGGCCGGCGAAAACTCCTTCAGCGAATACCATTCCTCTTTCACCGTAAGCTCCGCGTCGAGTCCTACGAAACCTGGAAACGCCGGATCAATCACCCGTGCCGTCGCCACTTGTTGAGGGCCATGATTGATGAATTCACCGCCCAACATCTTGATGTAGGAATCCGAGGCCTCGCCATTATTTCGGTAACGATTCCCGCGCTCACTCTGCGGCGGATTACCGCCAGTGACTTCGAACGAGTGAAACGTATCCGAGCCGGCATGCACGGCCATGAATCCACCGCCTTGGGCCACCCATTCCAGCAAGGCTTTCTTACCCGCCGGACTCATAGGTGGATTCCCATCATTGCCGACCGCCAACAGGTTCCCACTGGTGTAGAAGAACACCACATCGAAGCCCTGCAGATAATCGGTCGAAAACAAGCTACCGTCTTTACTGTAACTAAATTCGATCCCCTCCCGCTTTCCCAAATCGCTCAATACCGTCTCTGCATAACTCGGTTCCCCCGCCGGCCCCCGCTTGATCACTTGGTGCTCATAGCCGGCCGCCTTGGTGAAAAACAACACCTTGACCGGGTCGGCGGCCATGATGACTTCGGCGGAAAGACAAACGAGCAGTAAAAACAGCAGGCGGGGTTTCATGAATCGACTCCTAACATCGACTCCCGCCGCCGCAATCTCCGTTGCCAGCGGCCATCAAAATTCTACCCGTGGCCAAGGCTCCTACCCGGCCAACAACTCTTCCGCGTGCGCCCGGGCACTCGCTGCATGGCGATCCCCCAGCATTCGGGCCAACTCCGAAATCCGCTCCGTCCGCTGGGCTTGGATGGGCTTGATTGTCACCACCACCCGCTCACGGGACTGGTCTTTATCGACCACAAAATGAGCTGCCCCCTGCGCCGCGACTTGCGGAAGATGCGTCACGCAAAGCACTTGATGACCCCGACCAATTGCTGCCATTTGCGCGCCCACTACCTTACCAATTTCACCGCCCACGTTGGCGTCGACCTCGTCAAATACGAGCACCGCCACATCGTCCAAGTCCGCCAATACCGACTTCAAGGCCAACATCACGCGGGCCAGCTCGCCGCTTGAAGCGATCCGGTTGAGTGGCAAGGGGGCCTCACCAACGTTGGGCGAAAACACGAACTCCACCGCACTGTCTCCATCCGGCGAAAGCTCATCTACCTTCGAAACCTTGATCTGAAAATCTGCTTTCTTGAAGCCCAACTGCGCAATGGCTTTTCCGGCCACCTTGGCCAACGCGAGCGCCGCCTTTTCCCGTTGCCCCCGCAGTTTGGCCGCTTGGGTTCGAGCCTCCTTTTCCAGACCCGCAATTTGTTTGTCCAGTTGGTGCAATTGCCCCTCCAAATCGCCTTGTCCGTCCAACTGTGACCGTAGCAATTCCCGCGCTTCGCGCACCGCAGCCAAATCACTGCCGTATTTTCGTTTCATTTCCAGCCAGGCATTCATGCGCTGGTGCAACGACTCCACTTCTTCGGGTTCAAACGAAAACTGTCCTGCCAGTCCGGCATACTCTGCCGCCAAATCACCCAGCTCAATCGCTACGGCTTGCAAACGCTCTGCCAACTCTTTGCCTGCTTCATCCAACTCACCCAACTCCCCCGCCGCCCGCAACAAGGGGCTGATTCGCGAGGCGATTCCTTCGTCGCCATTCAATCCGTCTTCCAAATTCTGCGCCAATTCCGTCAGCTCTTGCGCTTGGCTCACCCTCGTGAAGTCGCGCTCAAGTGTCGCGATGGCATCCTCCTCTAAATCAACCGCATCCAATCGCCGGAGCTGATTGCTCATGAAATCGATTTGATCCGGCGAGAGCCGATCCTGCTTCACCAACTTCTGCCGCCGGTTCTGGGCGGCCCGCCAGGCGTGGTAGGTTTCCAGATAAGCCGTCCGGGCCGACTGATTTTGCGCATACAGATCCAAGAGTTCGAGTTGGCAGTTCGGCTTCAGTAATCGCCGGGGTTCACTCGGGCCGTGAAAATCGATCCAGCCTTCCCCCAACTGTTGTAACGCCCCCAGAGTCGTCATGCTGCCATTGACGCTGATCTTCGGTGCGCGCGTTCGAGCCAGGCTCCGTTTCAACAACAAAACGCCGTCATCACACGGCGGTAGATCGAGCGTCCCCAACAATGCATCGATGCGGCCCGCATCCGCAAACCAGAGTGAAGCTTCGACTTCGCACGCATCCGCGCCCTGCCGAATCACGGTTTTATCCACCCGTTCTCCAGCCAATAAACTGAGCGCGCCGAGCAAAATACTCTTACCTGCACCGGTCTCTCCCGTCACCACACTTAAGCCCGCCTCGAACTCGAGCGAAACTTCTTCCAAGAGGGCCAAATTGCGAATGGTGAGTGTCTGTAACATGAAGCTCGGCCAGTGAGCAGATTCCAACTGACAGATTCAAGTCGCTTCGAGCGATCCAGGGCGCGATCTGCTTCAAATATTACCCTGAAAAATGCTGGAGGTTTTTTCTTGCCGATAACGTAACCGCTTCTGCTTACTCTGCGGCTCTCATCGAGACGGACCCTTAGCTCAGTTGGTTAGAGCGCTTCCTTGACATGGAAGAGGTCAGCAGTTCGAGTCTGCTAGGGTCCACCATTCTAACGCTTAGCGTTACACAAGAATAACTTAACGACTTAATCCGTCGACTTACCCAGCCACTGTTTCGCTGTCTCCGCGTCTTGGGCAATCTGTGCCTTCAAGGCCTCCAATTCGGCAAACCGCCGCTCAGGTCGGATAAAGTGACACCATTCGACCGCTAAACGATCGCCGTCGCCCCAACTCACCGCACCGTCAAAAACATGAACCTCCAGCAGCGGTCGGGCCTCCGCCGCATTTTCCACCGTTGGTCGCAACCCGTAGTTGGCCACCCCGCTCCGGTCCAGCTGATCGTCACCGCCCCGTCCAATCCGCACGGCATAGACACCCAATGCCGGACGACACTCCGGCTCCCACCCCATGTTTAAGGTGGGAAAATTTAAGGTTCGTCCCAGTTTCCGCCCCGGCACGACTCTGGTTTCACTCCGGTAGGAATAACCGAGTAAAGCATTCGCCTCCTCGATCTCCCCTGCCGCCAGGGCTGCGCGGATCCGAGTGCTGCTGATCGGCTCCCCATCGAGACTCACGCGGGGGGCACTAAACACACTCAATCCCGCCGCCTTCGCCAGCTGTTGCAGCAGCGCCACGTCCCCACGTCGTCCCCGGCCGAATCGCCAATTGTCTCCCACGTAAAGCCCCTTCAAGCGCGGAAACGCTCGCTGCAACATTGGCACGAACTCCTCCGCTTCCACTGCGGCAAACTCCGGCGTAAATCTCTCGGTGATCACAGCTTCCGCCCCCAACATTCGCAGGCGTTGCGCTTTGGTTTCAGCCGGCATCAACAGCGGCACTGCCGCCTCGGGTCTCAACACCCGACTAGGATGAGGGTCAAAGGTCAGGGCCATCGCCACCCCGCCTGTGCGCCGTGCGGACACGACCGCCGCTTCAATGACCGAGCGATGCCCGAGATGGACACCATCAAACATCCCAATCGCGAGATGAATCGGACGGTTTCCCGCCACGCTCAACGCGTCCCGTCGCTCGACTTCATCGGCTAGATTCACCGTGCAATCCGTGGAGCCACCGCATGGATGGGCAACAATCGCGCCTCCAATTCCGGCAGAGGCATGGTGAGCAAAGTTTCGAGAGGGAGCGCCTGATCAACGTGCAATTCACCCGAAATGGTGCGCCGAAGAGTCTTGAGATGCCCACCGCATTCCAACTTTTGTCCAATATCGTGGGCGATCGTGCGCACGTAGGTGCCTTTGCTGCACTTCACCCGGAAGTCCAGTTCCGGAGATTCCCACCGCAAGAGATCGAAGTCCATGATGCGAATAAAGCGCGGTTCCCGCTCGATATCCTCGCCGGCCCGCGCCCGTTTATAGAGCGGCACGCCATCAATCTTGATGGCCGAAAACATGGGTGGCATTTGATATTGATCGCCCTTCATTCCGTCCAAAACGGCTTTGATCTGAGCTTCCGTGAAAGCCGGCACCGGACGGGTCTCCATCACTTCGCCTTCGGCATCCTGGGTGTTGGTGACTTCACCCAGCTTGACCGTGCCGGTGTATTCCTTTTCCACGCTCATGAGGTATTGCGATATCTTAGTCGCCTTCCCCACCAGCATGACCAGCAAGCCCGTGGCGGCGGGATCCAGTGTGCCCGCGTGACCAATACGCTTGGTCTTGAACTTGCCGCGCAAACGGGCTACGACGTCGTGCGACGTATGATCAATGGGTTTGTCCACTAAGAGGACACCCTCGAATTCTTTCTTGGCTCCAAGCATGAATCAATGGGCGCGCGTCTCGTCCACTTCGCGCAAGCGCTCTTCCAGGGCCGCGATCAGACGGGCACGGAAATCCACCACGTCCGCGCCCACCAGGTTCAGCCCGGCGGCACACGCATGACCACCGCCGCCAAAGCGCGCGGCAATTTGATCAACCCGATAAATGGGATCTTCGGCCCGGATGCTGGCTTTTAAACCATTTTCCCGTTCCTCGATCAGGCAGCCGATCAATACCCCGTCAATCGACCGGGCATAATCCACCAAGCCTTCGGTGTCTTCCGGACCTGTTTCGGTGTCACTGAAGACGCCATCGGCCAACGTGCCCACACAGATTCGTCCTTCCGCCCGCAACTCGAATGAGGCCAAAAACCGCTGCAGTAACTGCAACTTACCCGCCGGCTCGCGCTCATAAAGTTCATGCCCGGCTTCCACTGGATCCGCCCCGCGCGCAACCAGTTCGGCCGCGAGTTTAAAGGTGAGGTGTGAGGTCGAGGCGAAACGGAATTGGCCGGTGTCCGTCAAAATCCCGGTGTAAAGGGCCTGGGCCGTCGCGCGGTCAATTTCCAACTTCAACTCCAGAAAAATCGCCGCCAAGATCTCGCAGGTGGCAGAGGAATCGGACTGCACGCAATTATGCGTCGCAAACCCGGTGTTGGAGAGGTGGTGGTCGATGTTTCCAAACGGTTCGGGAAATCGCATGCGCACCTCCGTGCCGGCCCGGTCATGGTCGGCGCAATCGACGTAAATCGCCAAGTGGTCACCGGGCGGCAATTCCGCCAATTTGATTATCCGCTCTTCCCTAACCAAAAACTCCAAACGTCTCGGCACCGGGCTGGGGTTGACGCACACGACTTGTCTTCCGGCGGCTCGCAATGCCCGCGCCAATGCGACTTGCGAACCAATGCAATCACCGTCCGGTCGGGCGTGCCCGATCACGACGATCGAACGGTCCGCGCACTCGTCCCAGAGGCGACGGAATGCCACGGTGGTCGACCACGGCAACAGCGTCGCACTCATGTATTGTCCTCCTGCGCCTTCTCCCGATCCTGCCGATCAATTTCATCCAGCACGTCCAGAATCCGATTCCCGCGCGAGAACGCCTGATCCATGAGAAAAACCCAGTCTGGCGCATGCTTGATTTGGATACGCTGCGCGAGTTCCCGCCGAATCTCGCCTCGCTTGCGCAGGAGCCAACGGAATCGATTGGTTACGACGGTCTCGTCTCCGAAGATGGAAAAGAAAATCTTACCGGTCTGCAGGTCCGGGGCGACTTCCACTCCGGCCACCGTGATAGCCACCGCGTCGTCTTTATATTTCGTGTGCAAGTAACTGCCCAGCTCACGCTGGACCAACTCTGCAATACGAATGGTGCGGTTGGACATCGGAGGTTTACCTTAGTTCGGTGAAAAGGAGTGTTACAGCGAAGCGCGAACTTTTTGCACCTCGAAGACCTCGACGACATCACCCTTCTCGTAACCGTTGAAGTCATCGAGTTTGATACCGCACTCGAGACCCGCACGGATTTCGTTGGCGTCGTCCTTGAACCGTTTGAGGGTCTGGATCTTGCCTTCGTGCACGGATTCTTTGCCCCGACGCAAACGAGCCATGGCATTGCGAGTGATTTTGCCTTCGGTGACCAAACAACCGGCCACAAACCCCTTAGCCAACGGGAAGACTTCGCGCACTTCCGCTGCACCGAGTTTGACCTCTTTGAGATCCGGATCGAGCAGGTCAGCCATCATGCCGCGCACGGCATCGGTGAGTTCGTAAATGATCGAGTAGGACTCGATGCGCACCCCATGGTGTTTGGCCATCGGCACCACTCCGTTTTCGAGTTTGCAGTTGAAGGCCAAAATTGTGGCACCGGCCGCACTGGCTCGTTGCACGTCGGTCTTGGTCACGACGCCCACTTCACTCGCCACGATCTCGGCCGAGACCTTGGAGCTTTGAATGCCTTCAATCATCCCGCGCACCGCTTCGGCCGAACCGAATACGTCGCTCTTAATCACGAGTTTGAGCACCTTGGCCTGAGTCGCAGCGATGTTGGCGAAAAGCGCTTCCACCGAGACTTCTCTCGGCTCGGCGGCCTTGGTCACCACATGCTTCTTCATCTCATCCGCAGTATCCTCGGCAAGGCTTTCGGCTTCGCGAGCATTCTTGGCTGAGGTGAAGACCGCACCTGCGTCGGGCGGCCCCGACCAACCGATTACACGGACTGGCGTGGCAGGAGGGGCTTCCTTTAGATTCTTGCCTTGGTCGTCAAACATGGCGCGGACCTTGGCCCATTGCTTGCCACACACGATGGAATCACCGACTCGCAACGTGCCTCGTTGCACGATCACGGTCGCCAGCGGACCACGGCCCACATCGACTTGGGCCTCGACGACCACGCCCTCAGGCTTTGCCTTCGGATTGGACTTCAGTTCCAAAACTTCCGCTTGGAGCTGGATCATTTCCAAGAGTTCATCGATCCCGTCGCCTTTGAGCGCAGAAACCGGCACCGTGATGGTCGTTCCTCCCCAGTCTTCCGGCGCGATATCACGCTGCTGCATCTGGGTCTTCACGTTGTCCAAATTCGCACCCTTCACGTCCATCTTGTTGACCGCGACGATTAACGAAACGCCGGCTTCCTTAATGAATTTCAGCGCTTCGTCGGTCTGCGGCTTGAACGAATCGTCAGCCGCGATCACCAAAATCGCGATGTCGGTGACCTGAGCGCCGCGAGCCCGCATCTTGTTGAAGGCGGCGTGGCCCGGTGTATCCAAAAAGGTGATCTTGCCGTTGCCCCGGTCCACTTGGTAAGCGCCAATGTGCTGGGTGATACCACCCGCTTCGCCGGAAACCACGTTGGCTTTGCGAATCGTATCCAACAACGAGGTTTTACCGTGGTCGACGTGACCAAGAATACAAACGACGGGAGGCCGGGACTCGAGATTGGCCTCCTCTTCGGCGGCCTTCTTGGCCTGCCGTTTTTCGATATCCAACGGCGTCGGCGCCGCCGCCGGAGCCTGACTTTCGCCGCGGTGCTTAACTTCGAGAATGATGTTATACTTTTCCGCCAACGTGATCGCCACCGGCTCTTCGATGGTTTGATTCATCGATGCAAAAATACCCTGCTCCATCAGTTCGGAAATCAGCTTGAACGGCTTCAATCCCAACACGGCAGCGAACTCACGCACGATAATCGGAGGTTTGACCTGAACGGTCTTCAACTCGCCATTGTCCGCTTCAGGGGTGGCCGCTCCAGCAGTGGGGGTGGCCGCGGGCTTCGCTGGACCTTTGCCCGGAGCCGGAGGTGGCGGCAGAGGAGACGGCCGCGAAGTCGACGGCGGCGGAACCGGAGCGCGAGGCGCCACCGAGGCGCTGGGCACCGGCTTGGCCGGTGGCTTTGGCATAGCCGGCAACGCAGGCGGCGCCGAAACGGGACCAGCTGGCTTGGCCGGAGCAGCCGGAGGCGGGGGCGGTGTGACTGCGGCAGGTTTGGCTGCCTCGCCAGCCGCGGCACGTTTTTCGGCTTCAACTGCAGCGGCTTGCTCGGCCTTCTCCCGCACTACATCGGCGGCGGACTTCACAAAGACCCCGGCAGGAATGTTGACCCGTGGAGGTCCCGAAGGCGCTCCCGTTTTTTCTTCGACCGGGGGAGGTGCGGCAGGTTTTTCCTCCACCGGAGCCTCCTCTTCAGCAGGCTGGGCAAACTCGACCTCCAGTGCCTCGGCCGAGATATTGTCGACCGTGCTGGACGCTGTCTTAACGTCGAAGTTGCGCTCCTTCAGGAGGGCCAACAACGATTTGTTGTCCATGCCGATTTTCTTGGCGAGTTCGTGAATGCGGATGCTCATCAGGCGGTGCTAAAGTCTATCGTTGGGCGGGCTGAATCGGAATTGAAACTGGGGTGGTCAGGCGTCGCCGCGGGCGGCGGCAACCTTGGCGAGAATGGTGTTGGCTTCATCGGCGGTAAATCCGACGCCCTCGAGGTCATCGGCTTCCACGCCTTCAAAAATTTCCAGTGAAACGAATCCGGCCGACACCAGGCGGGTGGCCAATTCGTCTTTGACGCCGAGTGCGACGGCGAGGCGTTTGGTCGCCTCGTCCTGCACGTCGACGGTGCGCTCCTTGAATTCCTCGATATCGATCTTCCAGCCAATGAGGCGGGAGGTGAGTCGAGCGTTTTGACCTTTACGTCCGATCGCGATCGCAAGATCATCTTCAGCAACGCGGAGCAGAATGCGACGACCACGCTCGTCGAGTTTGATCTCGCGCGGCACGGCAGGCTTGAGCGCCTCGCGCACCATTTGTTCGGGGTCTGAAAAGTAGTTGATGATGTCGATCTTCTCGCCGTTGAGCTCACGCACAATGGTCTTCACGCGAGCGCCCCGGGCGCCTACGCAGGCACCGACGGGATCAACCTTCGGGTCTTTCGAGAGCACCGCCATCTTGGTGCGGTAACCTGGTTCACGGGCAAACGCTTCGATCGTCACGGTGCCGTCGGCAATTTCCGTCACTTCGAGTTCAAACAACCGACGCACAAACTTCGGACTGGCGCGGGTCAACATCAGCTCAGGTCCCCGGGGCGTGCTTTCGATTGCCGCCAAAAGACAGCGGATGCGATCACCAGGTTGATACTCCTCGCCCGGAACTTGCTCCCGGCCCATCAATAATGCTTCGGCTTTACCAAGGTCCACATAGATGTCGTTACGTTCCCGGCGACGCACGGTGCCGGTCACAATATTACCCACCATGTCTTTAAAGTCGTCGTAAATTCGGTCTTTTTCGAACTGACGCAATCGCTGCATAATCGCTTGGCGAGCAGTTTGCGCGGCGATGCGGCCGAGGTAAGAGGGGTCGATTTCCTTCTCGATGAAGTTTCCCAGCTGTGAACCGGGCTCCAACACATTAGCTTTTTCAATGTGAATCTCAGTGCGCGGGTCACTCACCGAATCCACCACCTTCAGCATGGCCCATGCATGCAGTTGACCATTCTTCGGATCGATATCGATCTTGAGGTCCTGACCCGAGTTAACTCCTTTCAATGCAGCAGTTTTTATGGCATTGACGATCGTCGCAATCATGTCGGCGCGCTCGATGCCTTTCTCCTTCTCCATGTATTCGAGGACGGATAAAATTTCGCTACTCATTTGTTGGTCGGTTTGCGGTAAAGATGAAAAAAAAAGCGGGCCAGAGGGCCCACCTTCAGAAGTGTGACTGAAATGTGAGGGACAAATCTATCCCCTCCCGATTTTTGATGTCAAGTCCTGCGCGGAACTCCGGATTCCTCCGCTAAGTAACCCTCCAACAAACCTTGCACGTGTCCCCACGCCAAGGGATTCGCTCTTCCGTCCGCAAATCCAATCCGTCTCGCTGCCTTGACCAAGGCCTCTGGCTGGTCTCCCGGACGGGCATAAAACCACCACCGGAACCCCTCCAACGCCTCCAAGTGCCCCCCCGCAACAAGCAGCGGCATTAATCCGTCCCCCCAAAGATTGTCGGCTCGCGGCGCCGCCACCGCCCCGGCTGCACCGATTGCGGCCATGACTTCTCGCCAGCGTTTCGCATACTCCAAAGCGCGCCGCGCCTCGGCCACCCCCATCGATTCGTCGGCCTCCTGCCCTCCGGACGTCGTTCCTAAGTCCCGCCCAGCTTGCGCCAACAGATCCGGCCAGTGTCCGCCCGCCGCGACCCATCGAGCGTAACTGCGCAACCGACTCCGTGGATGATTAGCCGGCCGCACGCCCTGCAGTGTCCATTTCCCCCGTTCCGCTTCAAACACCGCCTCGACGTCGACCTCACGGTTTACCCAGGTCGGCAGTGGCCAGGTCGTCGCGACTTGTAACAGCGGCGACCGATTAAATTTGTAGCCCAGGATCTCCAAGGCCGTGTGGTGGCAGGCCGATTCCCACCCTAGTCGATCGATCCTTACTTTGGCGTAGTGCACCTTTTGACCCCAGCGTCGGAGTGCCTGCGTTCGAATGTCGTGCCGCGCTGCGGTGATCGACATGGCCAGCCATCTCTCGGTCAACACGTCCAGCGGTCGTGCCGCAATCGCGGTCACCGCGGCATCGGCCGCATACTCCTCCAAATCGTGCCAGAGCACCGGCAGCAACGCCACAATCGGAATAATTCGCCCATTTGCCCCCAACGTGTGGCGGGTCTTGGGCGGAAACAGCACCACGCGGAGCACAACATTGCTGTAGTTCGCATCAGACCGATGCCCATGCGCCGTCCAGTCCTCTTCGCGGAGATGCACCTCGATGTCGCCCCGCACCCATCTATCGCCGATCTTGACTCGAGCATCCTGAAAATCAGGCCCCCCTAACCGATTCCACCGCCCCTTGCCTTCAACCTTTAGCGGGACGCCCTCAATCGTAGTAAGCGCACTGAGGTCAAACGTCTGCTCCGCCCAGATCCGCTGCAACAGCAGCTCAGGAAACTGAAACGGGCCGAACAACCCCTGCACCTCCGCGACCATCGCAGTTGCCGAACTGTGTTCGCGAAAAGCACCCATCCCCGCCAAGCTAGGCCCATACCCCCCCCGCCGGCAATACGCTTTAGCAACGAAAGAAGACTCAATCTCCAGATCAAGGCACCAATCCATTTTCACACCAAGCCCGCGAAGGCAGCGAAGTATCTCGCCCAGGAATCGGACAGCTTTCGTGTTTTTAGTGTGTTTCGTGGTCAATCCATCCGGAATCAATTCCAGCGCTCACTCTCAAGTCGCCACGCCACCGATATTTTACAGGAGCAAACAGAGTAAACTGAGCCCCCCCACCCCCTGTCGACTTTGCGACCTAGTTGTAAAATTCCAAACCAGTATGACGCACGTCGGCGTTAACACCGCATCAATTCACTCCTCCGTTCTCTCCGTTCGCTCCTGTAATAAAAGTTCAGCCTGACGGATTTGCCCCCTCTGTGGTAAACCAAATCTCCAAATTAAGGCTCCAAGCCATTTTTACACCAAGCCCGCGAAGGCAGCAAAGTATCCCAACCAAAAATCGGACGGCTTTCGTGTTTTTCGTGTGTTTCGTGGTCAATC
>CAXBOL010000013.1:0-20157 GCA_963977295.1 uncultured Opitutaceae bacterium | reverse complement strand
CGGATCATGACCGATTGGAAAAGAGTTCGAGCGATTCGCGCACTTGGCGGCCGAGCGCCCAGCCGAGCCCGGTGCGATCGGTTCGGTAGATGATGCGCGGGGTGCCGTCGCTCAAATCGTAGACAAACTGAGACCGGGCGTAGCCGCGGCCGAAGCGACCGACGGCGGCGATGTCGGCAGAGAATTGATACGACTGTCCGGTGATGTAAGGTCCCGCGGCGATGATGGCGGCGGGTTCGAGCACCTCGGTGAGCCACCCGATGGAGGTGAGTTTTTCAGACTGGGACAGTCGGTAATTGAGAATCGCATCCACGTTTTCGATACCAATGCCCGGCAGACAAGCGAGCACGGTGGCGGGGGCGGTGTTGATGTTGACCCGACCGGTGGCGTAGGCGCCGTTGTCGGCGGTGAGATCGGTTTCGATCTGGGCAAACTCTTCGGCGGTCATTCGACTGCGCACCATAAATTCAGCGACACTGCGGAGCGGATCGGCACCGATGGCAGCCATGATTTGGGTGGCGCGAGAGTCTTCGAATCGAGAAGCGAGGAGCTGTTGAATTTGAGGACGATCACTGGGAGAGGTGACGTTAAGGCGATTGCCCCCGGAGGCTCGGGTGTTGGGTTGCCGACTGTAGACGGTCACGTAGTTGAATAGGCCTTCTTGTAGCAGACCGTCGGCGTCGTCGTAGGGGGCGGAGCGCGTCCCGTCGTTTTCGTTGTCATCGAGGGCTCCGTTGAGGTTGGCGTCTTCGCCGAAGAGTAAATCGAGGGTGGAGCCGTAAACGAGACGGAGTTCGCCCACGGTTTCGAAAGGGGCATTCTTGGGTGCTCGAGGCGGCGAAAGGGACGCGTAGGCATTATCCTCGGCGCCGTTTTCGGTGGGGTCGCTGTTGCGGTCACGCCAGTCGATGATGGCGGCGGCAAACTCGGGCAGCATGTTGGGCAACGCTTCCAGCATGTCCCGGGTGGCGGTGTTCAGGTTGAGTTTGCCTGCTTCGTCAACGAGTCCGAACACCGGTTCGTTGGTGGGATCGGCGTCGGGGGCACGACCGATCAGCCAAAACGTGCTGGCCCCGACGGGGAGCTCTTCGGAGAAAAAGTCTGTGCTCAGGGGCGGGTGCCCCTCGCTGGCATAAAGAGTGAGCACTTGCGTGATGTAGCGAGCGCCGCCTTCAACCGCTTCCTGAGCTTCGGCGACGCGCAGCACATTGTCGCCGACGTGAAGCTCGGCCGTCATGGAGTCGGCAAAATACAGCGTCAGCGCCACGAGGCCGAACACCACCCAAAGCACGATCACGAGCACGGCACCGCGTTCGCTGCGACTGAACAGCGCGAATGGGGAAGGAGCCTTCGGCATGGGATGTTTGCTCCGAGCCCTCATGTTGACGTGGCCTCGGTGGCGGTGCTGCTCGTGGAGACGAAAATGGGGACAACGATCTCAGCGGGCGTTGCATTGGGGTCGAACGAGGTTGCGCCGTAGGCGTCGTCGTCCGGAACAACCTGGACCCAAAACCTGACCGCGGTGGGCACGGAGCCACTGGTGGATGAATCCCATGAGTCGGTCCAATACGTGCCGTCGAAGTATTCGAATCCGGCGTCGGAGACGTGGTGGAGTAGCACCTCCTCAAAGGGATCTTCGTAGTTCGTGGTGAGCAGATTGCGATCGACGACCCGGAGGAGGGTGTAGCTCTCGTTGGCATTGGCATCACTGAGTAAACGATAGTTGATACGCTGCACTTCGGAGAACGACGTGCGGGCGTCGATGCGACCGGTGGTCGTGGTGAACGTGGGGCCAATCGGGTTGCCCTCGCTCGCCGACGTAAACAGGCCGAAGTCGCTGTCGGTTTGGAACTCGCCGGTCAAGGTGCCGCCCGTGACGCA
Source organism: uncultured Opitutaceae bacterium (assembly GCA_963977295.1). Classification (GTDB taxonomy): domain Bacteria; phylum Verrucomicrobiota; class Verrucomicrobiia; order Opitutales; family Opitutaceae; genus Actomonas. The sequence continues at coordinate 18,276 of CAXBOL010000013.1, read as the reverse complement.
GAGTCCGCGCAAGTCCGCTGCGACGATATCGAGGGTGCGTTGGAGCGGACGATCTTCGTCGATACGGCGGTCAGTGGTGTGGCGCAGGCGTAGCGCGCTGAAGAACACCCCCTGCACCACGAGTAACACGATTGCGGATACGGCGGTGGCGATGAGAATTTCCAGCAACGTGAACCCGCCCGCGGAGGAGCGGGTAGAACGGAAAAAGACTGAGGTCGGCGCGCGCATCACGGATCGTCGTTAACCGGAGGTCAGGCTGCTCTCGGCCGTCGGGTCGAGGAGGGTGGTGAGTTCCAAGTCGAAGGTTTGTCCTTGCACTTCAAAGGTGACCAAGACCGTGACGGCATCCAAGTCGTCCACTTCCCACGGCGCGCTGAAAACTTCCCATTCGAAAACCGCGTTGCCTTGCTGCACGGTGCCCCGGTTGCCCAATTCCGTGGCGTTGCCGGAGACGATGGATTCGTGCAACATCTGTTGAGCGATACGGGTCGCGGTGGCTTTGCGTAGCCCCAGTTGACCCGCACGGCTGGCGACGGCGGTGCCTTCAATGGCGACGGGAATGACAATGGCCATTAGGGCCAACGCGGCCAACACTTCGGCCAGTGTGAAGGCCCGAAACAGACCTCGCGGGGGTTGAGGGTGCTTAAGGTTGGGCCAAGTCATCGTCGGAAAGGATTTCGTAGCTTGTGCCCATCTGATTGAGAGCGATGGTGAGGGCGTTGCCGTCGGTGTGTTCGAGGCGGAGCAGGGTCGCGCTGTTCGGTTGGACGAGACCATCGGGGAGAAAAACCACGGCGATGTCGGGCGCCGACTCGAAGGTTTCGGTGAGTTCGTAAGGCTCCGGGGTCTCCTCCGTCACCAGAGACAAGATGATGTCGGCGTCCACGTCGTAGGCTACGGCACGTGGATCTTCGGTGCTGAACCCCGCGCCGATGGTCGCGCCATACCGGTTGGTGGTGGCGTCGAACCAGAGCTCAATTGGCACGCCTTCGGCAACGGCGCGACTTTGGGCGTAGTGGGTGAGTGAGAGCAGTCGCCGGGCTTCCTGATCGAGACTGCGGCCACGAAAAAACGACGCGAGGTTGGGCACGACGAGCGCGGACGCGACGGTTAGCAGAGTCATGACCAGAATGAGCTCAATCAGGGTAAAACCCGTCGCGGCGGCGCGAGGAGTTTCAGCGACTGGAAAGGGACGCGTTGGAGATGTCATCGGCAGTGCCCAACTGGCCGTCGGGACCGGCAGAGATGAGGTCGTAGCCTGTCGGGTTGTTCCGTCCGGGGTATTCATAGCCGTAAGGGTTGCCCCACGGGTCGAGGGGGATGGCGCTCTTCAGGTAGGGTCCCCGCCAACCGGAAACATCCCCGGGAGGCGAGAGGAGCATCTCCAGGCCGTCACCGCCGTTGGGATAGCGTCCGGTATCGACCTCGTAAGCGTCAAGGGCGGTGCCAAAGGTGGAGATCTGGGTTTGCACCGCGGTGATACGGGCCTGTTCGGTGCGACCAGTAAACTTGGGGAGCACCAAGGCCGCTAGCGTCGCGAGAATCACGAGCACGAGCAGGAGTTCGACCAAGGTGAAGCCGCTGCGATCGGAGCGGCGCAGGGCCATGCGGGGGGAAGCGAAGGAAGAGGGGGTGGGTTTCATTTGATGTGATCTTGCAGGGAAAAAATGGGGATGAGCATGCCGATGAAGATGGTGCCGATGAACGCTGCGATGAGGAACAACATCACGGGTTCAGCGAGGGCGACGACAGTCTTGAGGCGGCGGTCGAGTTCGGCTTCGGTCACCGCGGCGATGCGGACCAGCTCCTCGTCCAAGCGTCCGCTCTCTTCGGATACGGAAATCATTTCCACCACGGCACCGGGGAAAAGGTCCCGGTTGCGAGCCAAGCTGGTGCCCAGGGGTTTACCTTCTTTGACGGCATCGATCGATCCGGTGACCGCATCGACCAGAATCTGATTGCCGATCGACCGGCGGGCGACGTTGAGCGCATTGATCAAGGGCACGCCGGCGCCAAGGAGGGTGCCGAGCATGCGAGCGAAGCGGGCCATGGCGTATTGAGCGATGAGCGGACCGACGGCGGGTAGTCGGAGCAGTCCGCCTTCCCACGTGCGGCGACCAGCCGGTGAATTGAACCACTGCCGCAGTCCCATGAGGCCGATGACGACGCCGACGGCAGCGAGCAGTCCGTAGTCCCGCAAGGTCTCGCTGGACTTCACGATAATCTGCGTGATGAGCGGCAGTTCGGCGTTGAAGCCTTGGAAGACGAGTTGGAAACGTGGAATGAAGAACACCATCAGGAAGATGATGACGGCCACGGCCAACGTGAGTAACACCGCGGGATAAATCAGGGCGGCGAGGACCTTGGACCGCAGTTCTTTTTCGCGCGATTGGAAATCGGCGATTTGGGCGAGTACGACATCCAAAACCCCGCCGGCTTCACCGGCCTCCACCATCGCCACATAAACGCGGGGAAATGTCTCCGGGGACTGAGCCATCGCGGCCGAGAGCGAACTGCCATCCACGACGTGATCGTGGATTTCTTTCCACTTGGCCTTGGCCGTCAGGTCGGTCGCTTCGCGATGCAGGATAACCAAGGCCCGACTGAAAGGGACGCCCGCGGCGAGCAGACTGGCGAGCAGTCGCGTAAAATTTTCCAACAGCTTGGGAGCGACGCGGCGGCCGATTTTACCGGTCGAGGCGGCCGAGGCTCCGGCACCGCCCGAAGTAGGACGAGAGGACTGACCACTTTCCGAGACGCGGATGGGGGTAAGCCCACGCGTATCGAGTTGGTGCAGTGCCTCTTGGCGACCGGGGGCGTCAAGGGAGGCTTCAACCACCGTGCCGTCGGCGCCGACCGCTTTGTAATGGAAGAGGGGCATCAGGATTCCGTCGAAGCAGGGTGCTCCGTCGTTTCGTGTTCGGTCGAAGTGGTCACGCTGAGCACTTCTTCGATCGTGGTCAGCCCTTCGGCGACTAGACGGCGACCGTCTTCGGCGAGGGTGCGCATCCCTGCGCGGCGGGCGGTGTCGCGAATCTCGTCGGTCGAGCCAGATTTGAGGATCAGTTTACGAATGGTCGGACCCGAATCCATCCACTCAAACAAGGCGCGACGGCCATGGTATCCAGTTTGTCGACACTCACGACAGCCGACCGCGCGATAGAGCTTGGCGCCAGCGGCAATGCCAAGGCGCGGCTTGAACGCTTCGGCCTGTTCGGAGGTGTCGATCTCTTTGCAATGAGGGCAGAGCACGCGCACCAGACGTTGGGCCAGCACGGCCTCGAGGGACGACGCGACGAGGTAAGGTTCGACGCCCATGTCGACGAGACGGGTGACGGCGCCGGCGGCGTCGTTGGTGTGCAGGGTGGAAAACACCAAGTGGCCGGTGAGGGAAGCCTGCACGGCGATGCGGGCGGTTTCCTCGTCGCGAATTTCGCCGATGAGCACGACGTCGGGATCGTGGCGTAAGATGGAGCGCAAGCCACGGGCGAAAGTGAGCCCGGACTTTTCCGAAACCTGGATCTGGTTGACGCCCTTGAGTTGGTATTCGATCGGGTCCTCGATCGTGATGATTTTGCGCTCGGCGTCGTTGATCTGTTGCAGGGCGGTGTAGAGGGTGGAGGTCTTGCCGGACCCGGTGGGGCCCGTCACCAGCACGATACCGTGCGGCAGTTGGAGCACGCGTTCGAGTCCCGCTTGCTCGCGGCCGGCCATGCCGAGGTCGCTGATGCCGCGCAAGGTCGAATCTTGGCGCAGCAGGCGGAGGACCACGGCCTCGCCGTGCAACATGGGAATGATGGACACCCGAATATCGACCTCGGCCGTTTCGATCCGGACCTTGATGCGGCCGTCCTGCGGGAGTCGTTTCTCGGCGATGTTGAGGTGGGAAAGGATTTTAACGCGGGCCACGATCGCGGGCTGGAAGCGCGCGAGTTGGGCGGGGACGGGCACCTCTTGGAGCACACCATCGATTCGGTAACGGATGCGGAGTTCGTCTTCAAAAGGCTCCAAGTGCACGTCGGAGGCGCGTAGTTCAATCGCGTCCTTCAGGACTTGATTAACGAAACGGATGATCGACGCGTCCTCGGCGGCATTGTCCAAGTTAGCGTCGTTGGCAGCGTCCTCGTCGACGACCAGTAGTCCGGCTTCCCCGTCCAGGGTGTCGATGGTGTCAGCGCCGACACCGAGGTGCTTTTTCAGCTCGCGCTGCACGACCGCAGTTGGGGCGAGCACCGGTTCAAGGCGGCGGCCGGTGAGGGCTTTGAGGCCGTCGAGCCCGCTGGTGGCGAGCAGGCGACTGGTGGCGACCTCGATGATGCCCGCGTCATTGCGGCGCAGCGGCAACAGGGCTTCGCGGAGAAGAATGCGCGCAGGAAACAGAGCGAGTAACTCGCGATCGGGAGTAACGTCGTCCAGCTCGGTGTAGTTGAGCTCGTATTCGTGCGCGAGCCAGCGCAGCGCGGCCGCCTCGGTCAGTTCGATTTCAACGGAGGAGTCAACTTCAGCGAGAAACGTGCGGGCGTCGGTATGGCTAAGCTGTCGGTCTGCGACCATATGGGTCAGCAGATCTGGTAAGGCGACAATGTCGGGCAGGGCGGACATACGTGATCGTTAAGGCAGTAACCCAGCGATGACGGCGATCGCCTCTTGGCGAGGGGTCAGCACGATGCGCAAGTCTTCCTGAGCCTGAGCGAGGGTGTCCGCCTCAAGTTGGCGGGCCGCCCGGAGCTTGGCCAAACGCGAAATAATTTCGGCTTCGGAAGATTGACTGCGCAGGGCTTGCACCAATGCGACAGCCTCAGGGGGCACGGCACCTTCGCGGCCACCCCTTTGACGGAAGTTACCACCGGGTCCACCGGGGCCGCCACCACCATTGCCGGCATTCGCATTCGCACCGTCGCGTCCGCCTTGGCCCGGACCACCGCCGCCGCCAATTGCGGCGAGGGCACGCATGGATCCTGCTGGATTGTCGCTCGAGGATTGGCGTAGCTCCGTCACTTTGGCGATGCGCTCCTTGATGATGTCCCATTCGGCGTCGTCGGTAATTTCTAAGCGCTGGCGTAAAAAATCGAGCATGCGGTCGCGCATGGCGCTGGGGTCGAAGGTGCGGCGTTCACTGCCTTCTGGTCGTTCCCGGCGTTGGCCGGGGGCGGTGGCGTCGTTATCTTGAGCGAAAACGGAAGACGTAAGCAGCACGATCAATGCCGTGGTGGTGAGCGCGGCCCGGCGGGGCAAACAGAGGAGGGAAGAGTCGGGGGAGTTCATGATGGAGGGAAGCAAGGAGACCGAGGGGGAGACGAATCCGGTGGAGTCGGGTTACGAAGGCAGACCGTTATCCTGAAAAATTTACCAAAGCCCGGTTGATTTGGTGGTCGAAATCGGGGCGGCGCTCGGTATGATGATAGAATGTTCCCTCAACATGTGATTGCGCGAAAACGGGATGGACAGGAATTGGCTTCGGCGGAGATCGAAGCGTTTGTGCGGGGGGCGACCGATGGGGTCTGGGCCGATTATCAACTCTCGGCTATGTTGATGGCGATTTACCTCAATGGCATGACCGCGGTCGAGGTCGCGGCTTATACCAAGGCGATGATGAATTCGGGCGTGGTGGCGGATCTCTCAAATGTGCCGGGAATCAAGGTGGACAAGCACTCGACGGGAGGGGTGGGCGACAAGGTTTCCCTGCCCTTGGCGGCCATGGTGGCGGCATGCGGCGTTCCCGTGCCGATGATCAGTGGTCGGGGATTGGGGCATAGCGGTGGCACGCTGGATAAGTTGGAGGCTATTCCCGGATTCAACGTGAATTTGTCGCTCGAAGAGTATCGCGCTCAAGTCGAGCGGGTAGGGTGTGCCTTGATCGGCCAAACGAAGGATTTGGCCCCCGCGGACAAGAAACTCTATGCGCTGCGTGACGTGACGGCGACAGTGGAATGTATCCCGTTGATTTGCGGTTCGATTATGTCGAAAAAGCTCGCAGAAGGCATTGATGGACTCGTGCTCGACGTGAAGTTTGGCCGTGGTGCCTTTATGAAAGAGCAGGCGGATGCGCGGGAGTTGGCCGAGGCCATGGTCGATATCGGGCGAGCGATGGGCAAAGGGGTGGTGGCCCTGATTACGGGGATGGATCAACCCTTGGGGCGAGCGGTCGGCAACGGCGTGGAAGTGGCGGAGGCCATCGCGAGTTTACGAGGCGCGGGTCCGGCCGACCTCATGGAAGTCACCTACGCCTTGGGCGCGGAGATGTTGCTGCTGGCCGGAGCGGCCAAGAATGCGGACGAAGCGCGGGCAAGTCTGCAAGAAGTGATTGCGAACGGCGCGGCGCTGGCAAAGTTTGGCGAAATTGTGGAGGCGCAGGGCGGAGATCGGCGCGTCATTGATGATCCGCTGGGGGTGCTGCCAGCGGCGACTCAGCAGGTGCCATTATTGGCCTCCCGGAGCGGTATTGTGCAAGATGTCGATGCCATGGCGGTGGCGCTGGCGGCGCTGAAATTGGGCGCCGGGCGAGCTCGAGCGGAGGACGCGGTAGATCCGGCAGTGGGGGTGACGGGGCTGGTGAAAATCGGCGAATCGGTCGAGGTGGGGCAACCCTTGGCGGTGATTCACGCCAATGATGACGATTCGTGGGCCGCGGCCGAAGTGCTCCTGCGCGATGGGATTTTGGTGGGGCAAGAGGCGGTGACGGTGCCGCCCTTGGTGGTGGATCGGATCGGGTGAGGCAGGTGTGAGGAGACGAAAGGTGGACGGTTGCCAGCAGGATGAAACGTCGGGGTATCCCCCCTTCGCCAAGGCTTCGGAGGGCAGGAAACCCCCTCCCACATTTCGATCCGTGGCCGACGTGAATGTGGGAGTGGTTTTACACCCCGATGCTCCCCCCCTTACGCGGACTCCATTTTGGCCAGTTTTTCGGCGGCGGCTTCCCAGGCGGTGTTGGCGGCGTGGAGCTGATCGGTCATCGCAGTGAGCTCGCGGTTGAGGTGCTGAGCTTTGCCAGCTTCTTCGTAGGTGTCGGGGTTTTCCAACTCGGCGGCGAGCTCTGATTGCTTGGCCTCGAGATCGACCACGCGTTGTTCGAGTTTGCTGACTTCAGTCCGTTGCTGGCGGATTTCCGAGGGGCTCGGTTTTGAGGGTTTTTCGGTGGCCGCTGCGGTGGGTGCCACTTTGGCCGCGACTTGAGTTGGGCGCGCCTCGGTGAATCCGGCGGTCAGGGCTTCGCGGGCGTTGGTGGCGAGCGACTTCTCGAGGTAGTAGTCGTAATTGCCGGAGTAGCGCGTAAGGCGGCCGCTGTGCACGTGTAGCACAGTTTCGGCTAATTGGCGGATGAAGTAAACGTCGTGGCTGATGAAAATGAAGGTGCCGGAATACTCCTTGAGGGCGTTGATGAGGGCATCGATCGACGGAATGTCGAGGTGGGTCGTGGGTTCGTCCATCAACAACAAATTGGGCGGGTCCACCAGCAGGCGGGCGAGGGCGAGGCGGGACTTTTCGCCGCCGGACAACACGGAGACTTTCTTGAAGACGTCGTCTTTGCGGAAGAGGAAGGCGCCGAGGATAGCGCGCGCTTGTTGCTCGGTGAGATCGTTTTCGGCCGTGCGGAGATCCATCATGTTCTCAAACACGGTGGCGTCCAACCGCAGGTTGTCGGCGCGGTTTTGGGCGAAGTATCCGGGGTAGGCGTTCATGCCGAGTTCGCGTTCGCCGGCGGAGATCGGCACGACATCGGCGAGGATTTTCAGCAGGGTGGATTTGCCAGCACCGTTGGGGCCGACGAGCACGATCTTCTCACCGCGTTCGGCCACGAAGTTGAGGTCTTCATACACCACGTGATCGCCGTAGGCTTGGCGGATGTTGGTGAGCTCGATGACTTTCAGACCGGAACGCGGAGGCTGGGGAAACTTGAAATGGATGCGTTTAAGCTCCATCTCGGGCGACTCGATCGCCTCTTCCTTCAGGCGAGCAATGTGCTTTTCCTTGGACTTCGCGCGAGTGGCCATGGACGCCTTCGCGCCGAAGCGGTCGACGAACTTCTGCTGGTGCGCAATCTCGCGTTGTTGGCTTTTGAACAGAGACAGCATCTGGTCGTGGCGGGCATCCTTCTGGTCCAGGTAGCTGTCGTAGTTGCCGGTGTATTTGTGGAGAGTGGCCCCGCGGAGTTCGAGGATGCCATTGCACAACGCGTTGAGGAATGCGCGGTCATGGGAAATCACGAGCAGGCCGCCGGGGTAGCGCGTGAGGTAATCCTGAAACCACAACAGCGCCTCCAGATCGAGGTGATTGGTCGGTTCGTCGAGTAGGAGGAGCGTCGGTTCGGAGACGAGCAGGCGAGCGAGGTGAGCGCGCATGACCCAACCGCCGGAAAATGATTTGGCGGGGAGTGCCATGTCGGCGTCTTTGAAGCCGAGACCGGAGAGAATCTTGCGGGCGCGGGGTTCCAGCGTCCAATCGATGTCGTAGTCGTCATCGTCCTCGCCGTCGAAATCGAGTTTGGCACCGTCGGTGGCGATGCCGATGACCGTCTCGTCTCCCACGGGCGCGCTCTCCTGGGGCAGGAAGCCGAAGTTGGCACCGCGTTCCCATTCGATCACGCCGGAGTCGAGGCCTTCTTTGCCGAGGATGAGATTGAAAAGGGTGGACTTGCCTGCGCCATTGGGACCGACGAGGCCCAGACGGTCGGTGCGCGCAACGAAGAGCGACACATCCGAGAAAAGTTCACGGGTGCCGTAGGATTTGGCGACGTCAGCGAGTGTTAACATGAGAATCTGGCACGCAAGCGGGAGGGACAGCGGGCGTCAAACCTCAGCGCAAAGAAGCGTGATAAAGGTGGAAATAAACGAATTGAGGGAGCGGACGAGTTTGGTTGGTAATCTGGAGCGAGAGTCTGCAAGGTTTCGGACAACCTCTTTGATTATGAAAACTCAAGCTGAACTGATTGATGAAATTAAGCGTTATGTGGAGCCCGCCGAAGCGCGTCGGATGATTTTGGCAGCTTACGATGCCGAAATCATTTCAAATCGGCTGGGCCGTTTGGAAGAAGTTGAAGCGTCCCACTTGAAAGTCGCGACGAAGAAAGACCTTTTAAAATTGGCGGTGATGCGCGTTCACGAAGTGGTTTGCGTGGTGGGCTGATCCTCGCGGATTGACCTTTACGCTGCGACGCCTCGGTTAAATCCGTGCCACCGTGTAGTGGGGGTCGTCGTCCATGACCTCGACGTCGACCAGTTTGCCGGCGTTGGCCAGCATGATGCGGCAATCGGGCGAGAGGTGGCGCAGGTGGAGGGTTTTGCCGATTTTGCGGTAGCGGTCGGCGAGGCTGTTGATGGCTTCGAGTCCCGACAGGTCGCACACGCGGGTGTCACGGCAGTCGAGCACCACATCATCCGGGTCTTCCTGGGGGCGGAATTGTTCGGCGAATTCACGCACGGAGCCGAAGTAGAGGAGGCCGCTCAGCAAGTAAGTGCGTTGCTTATGGTCGTCCTGCAACGTGATGAGCCGCACGTGATGTGCGCTCTTCCACGCGAATACGAGAGCGGAGACGAGCACGCCGACCAACACTGCAATAGCCAAATCGAAGGCGACGGTGACGCCGGTCACTATCGCGATCACGAGGATGTCGCTCTTGGGCACTTTGCCGATGGTGGAGAAGGTGGCCCAGGAGAACGTTCCGATCACGACCATGAACATTACGCCGGTGAGGGCGGCGATGGGGATGCGGTCGATAAAGGGTGCTCCGACGAGAATAAATACGAGCAATGCCACCGCTGCGACGATACCGGACGTGCGACCGCGTCCGCCCGAGCGGATGTTGATCAAACTCTGCCCGATCATGGCGCAACCGCCCATGCCTTGAAAAAATCCCGTCACGACGTTGGCCGCGCCTTGAGCGATGCACTCGCGATTGCCCTGACCGCGGGTCTCGGTGAGTTCGTCGACGAGTTGCAGGGTCATGAGCGATTCAATCAAGCCGATGGCGGCCAGAATTACGGCGTAGGGGAAGATGAACTGTAACGTCTCCAGATTGAACGGCACGTGGGGCAAGTGCAGTTGCGGCAGGCTGCCTTGCACGGAGGCGAGATCGCCGACGACTTGGGTGTTTATACCGAGGAACGCGATGCCGGAGACCAACAAGATGGCGGCGAGGGAGGAGGGGACAGCCTTGGTGAGTTTGGGGAGGAAATGGATCACCGCCATGGTGAGGCCGGTGAGTCCGAGCATGATGCCCATGGCGGAACCCGAGAGCCAATCGCCGGTGACCGCGCCCTGGCGTTCCTTGAACATGCCGAGTTGCGCGAGAAAGATCACGATCGCGAGCCCGTTGACGAAGCCCATCATGACAGGATGCGGCACGAGGCGGATGAGGCGTCCGAGTTGGAACACGCCGATGAGAATCTGGATAAGTCCCATGAGCACGACGGTGGCGAACAAGTATTCCAGTCCAGCTCCGGTGCCGCCGATGGCTTCACCTTCTTTGACTAGCGAGACCATGACCACGGCGAGTGCGCCGGTGGCGCCGGAGATCATCCCGGGGCGACCGCCGAAGATCGATGTGATGAGCCCGATAAAAAATGCCGCGTAGAGTCCGGTGAGTGGCGGGACACCGGCGACGAAGGCGAACGCAATGGCCTCGGGCACGAGGGCGAGGGCCACGGTCAGACCCGACAAGGTGTCGTCTTTATAGTTACCGTGTTTTTTGCGGAAGAGAGTGAATAACATGCTGATAAACGGAGACAAAAAAGGCGTCGCGCGGGGTCGACGCCTGGGAAATTGAACTGAATGGAAGAAGGTCTCGGGGCAGGGAGAAGCCGCCAGCAGGGCGGGATGTGGGGCAGAGTGCAACCCCTTTTCCGACTACCCAATCGGGATGCGAGGGCAGGAATCCCGGCGACTGACCCTGTCGTTAAAGCGAGTTGGCCACGTTTTCGGCGGTGCGGAAGGCGAGGGCCATGATGGTCAGGGCGGGGTTGAATCCGCCATTGGTCACGTGCACCGAACCGTCGCACACGAAGACATTGTCGCACCCGTGAATCCGCCCGGTCGAATCCGTCACGGAGGTGAGCGGGTCAGTGCCCATACGGGCGGTGCCGGATTGATGGTGTCCGCCGCTGAAGCGTAAAACGACTGGCCAGCTCCAGATACCCTCGGCGCCACTGGCTCGCAACCACTCCTGGGCGCGTGCCTGCATGAACTCGGCGGTGCGCACGGTTTCCGGATGCGCGGTGCCGCTGAAACGGGCCACCGGGAGACCGAAACGGTCCCGCACCCGGGCATCGAGGGTTACGCGAGCAGAAGGTGAAGGGATTTCCTGCACTGGGCCCTGCACGTGCACATTGCGCGGATAACCGTCGCGCATATAGGCCTTGTTGGCTGCGCCCCAGCGGGAAACGCGGGGGGGCACGCTGTCGATCCAGTATTGCACCGGGAGCTTCACAAACTCGTTCGCGAGCATGGCTCCGCCGATAATGCCGGGATTGTTGTGGGCAAATTGAGTGATGGCAACCGAGACGCCCGGTCCGAGACCATCGTTGCGCAGCGGGTTGGGCATGAGGGCCTGTGCCCCGGGATAATAATGGCCCTGAGTGTGTCGACCGACTTGGTCATGGGCATTACCGAGCCCGTTGGGGTGGTGGATCGAACGCGAAAGGAGTAAAAGCCGAGCGGTTTCAATGGCCCCGGCCGCCACCACCACGGCCTTGGCGCGAATCTCATGCGAGGTGTCGGGGCCGTCGTCGTGCTCTTGGAAGTAGCGAGCGCCGGTGGCCCGGCCGGCGGTATCAAAAGTGAGGGTCGACACCAGGGCGCGCGTGCGCAATTCGGCGCGGCCGGTGGCGAGGGCGCGGGGAATCACGGTGTTCTGCGAGCCGTTTTTGGCGTCGGAAGGGCAGGCAAAACCGATGCATTCCCCGCAACGAATGCAGGCGTCGCGTCCGCCATAAGGCACCGAATTGAGGGCGAGCGGGGGCGTCGTGGCAGTCCAACCTGCGGTCGCGGCCCCGCGCTTCAGCCAGTCGCTTTGGGCGGAACCGGGCAGGGGCGGCATCGGGTAGGAATCGGCCAACCCAGAGGTGGGCGCTCCGTTTGCGGCCGGCGCGCCGGAGACTCCGATTTCCCGTTCGGCCCGGATGTAATAAGGCACCAAGTCGTCGTAGCTGAGGGGCCAATCCGCGAGCGAACTGCCCTCGGGCACGCCGTAATGCGAGGCCATCCGAAAATCGAGTTCGTGGAACCGCCAGGCCTGCATACCCCATACGCGCGTGCCGCCGCCAACACCCATGGCGTTGTTTTGGTAACGGCCATCATGGGGGGCGACGACGTGTTCTCGGCCCTGTTGATCCACATAGACGCGCGGGTGTCCTTCGAGGTCGGGGCCGACGTTGTGGCCGCGGCGCATCACGCGATGGTTGCGCAAGTGATCCCGACCAACCTCGTCGTAGGCGAGTTGGCGTCCGCGTTCGATCATCACCACCGAGTGTCCGGCTTCGGCCAAGACCGCTGCGGCAATACCGCCACCGAGTCCCGCGCCGATGATTAAAACGTCACAATCGGTATCACTCATGATGTGGTGGGGGATGACGGGCGAGGGGAGTAACCCAGCATCCGCCATGCGAGGGTGGTGCGAGTAGGCGAGGTATCGTCGGGATTGGAGTAAAACGCCTCCGCCGCGAATGAAACGAGTTCCTCAAAGAGTGAGGCCGAGACCGAAGGCACCTCCCCGGCCTCGATTTGTTGCAGGAACGCGTCTTGGGTGGACTCATCCAGATCGCCAAACGCGCCGCCGGCCGCGGCATCGAGGGCGGTCAACCAGTCTGCAAAGGTCGGCCCGTGTCCTTGATCGAGCAGGCGCTGATCCACGCCGGCTTCGATCGCGCCGGGGGCGTCGTCTGTTGGGATGAGCCGGGCCAACACGGCCCGCCAAGTGGCGCAGGGGAAGTCGGGGGTAATGGTGCTCACAGGTCCCATTGAAGAACGCCTCAAGGGAGAATCGCAACCCTTGGAACACGCTTATGGGGAAAGATTTGTGGTGAAATTTCACCTCAACCCATGCCGCGCTCCGCGGAACCGTCGGTCTCCGTTATTTCTCTGGGTTCGCCGGATTGTGTAGGGGATAAAAAAGTAGGGCGGGACTGAAAGGGAGGCAAGGTGCCGCAGGCGGATTCAGCCTTCGAGGCTGAGGGCGTAGTGACGGGGCCCGCCTCGCGGGACTGCACTGCTGTATCGGGCCAACGGACAGTGCGGGCTTAAGCACCGCACTACGTTCTCCTTCGCCGCTCGAGCACGCCAAAGTCCGTATATTTCAAGCGCGCGCTAAAATAAAAGGGGCTGAAGCACGGAGAGGCAGATCCGGTCGGTCCAGCGGTTCAACCCCACCGGTGGGTCGATTTTCCGCTCACTGATCTGATGTTCAGCGGACGAGGGTCAGGGCGACGACGCCTACGACTGCGATCACGCCCCCTAAAACCGACCGCACGCTGGGACGATCTCCTTCGAGCCAGTAGGAAAACGGAATAATTACCAGTGGAGTGGTCGCGACGATGGGGAGGACGATTCCCGACGGCGTGGTGGCCAAGGCCCATTGGTAACAACTCACGCCCAGGGCCGGTCCGCAAAACGCGTTCGCGATCACGAATAGCCACCCGCGCCGTTTGTCACCGATTAAGTTAAAAATACGCTGGCGCACGGTGGGTGAGGCGACGGATTTCGATGGTGGGTCAGAAGGGCAGGAGGCGGCGGAGGCCCCGACGGTGGGCGTAGTGTTCGAAGTGGGCGGGTCTTCCGCGTGCGAACCGGCGGCGGAAGCTGCCAGGGCGGCCGGGGCCCAAGTGGAAGGTTGGCTGCTGCGGGTGAGGAAATGCTTGGCCACGAAGTAAGCCGCCGTGATGAGCAACCCGCCGGAAATGCGCTGGTAGGCGGCGGAAATGCCATCGATCGACTCACCGGCAGCCGTGGTAAGTTCGTAGGCGTGGCGACTCACGACGGCCCCGAGGCCCTGACCTACGGCAGCCAAGAACCCGAATAGAAAACCCAACGCCGTCACGGGCACTTTGGGGGGATTCCGTTTGGAGGGCATGAGCGCGACCGCGACGCCTACGATGATCAGGGCGGCCCAACCAATCTGAGCAACGGTGAGTCGCGTCCCCATCCACATCCACTCGGCTTGGATCGCGATGGGGACCGCTACACACTGACACATGAGCACCGTCAACCGTGCCCCGAGCCGAGGCATAGCCGCGAAGAGTGCGAGGTCACCCAGCCCCATGCCGATGACCCCGCTGATTAAAAACCAATTTCGACCCTCTCCACTCATGCCGTGGCCAAATAAATGTGCGTAGGTTCCCAGCAGGATGATCGCGACGAGTAACCGGCCCAAATTGGCGCGCGTGGTGCCAAGTTCTTTGATCGAGCGATTGGCGAAAATCGCGGAAAACGAAAACAGTAAGGCGGTGAGTAGAGACGGAAACATGAAGGTTTTCGTCGAACACTGGAGGACGCAGGCGGGAAATCACTTCCAAAACGATGTCGCTCCCGCCGCAGGCATCACAATGCGAGGAACCATCGATCCATACACTTTTGTGCTATCCAACGAGGCGGCGGGTCGGCTAGATTAACCGTTTATGAAAGCCAAACGTCAGAAGCAACGCCCCGAGGATGTGAACGCCAAACTCGCCGCCCGCAAGGGACCGGTGTCCCAGTTTATTGCCCGCAACTATCGCCACTTCAACGCGGCAGCCTTGCTCGATGCAGCGAAGGGCTACGAGACGCACCTCAAGGCAGGCGGCAAAATGTTCGTGACTCTCGCCGGCGCGATGTCGACGGCCGAGCTGGGCATTTCCCTCGCCGAGATGATTCGCCAAAACAAGATTCACGGCATCGTCTGCACCGGCGCCAATCTGGAGGAGGATATCTTCAACCTCGTCGCTCACGATTTCTACGAGCGCGTGCCAAACTACCGCGACCTCACCGCCGAAGATGAGCAAAAGCTGCTCGATCGGCACATGAACCGCGTGACCGACACCTGCATTCCCGAGATGGAGGCCATGCGCCGCATCGAGAAAGTGGTGTTGGCTGAGTGGATGGCGGCCGACAAAGCCGGCGAACATTACTTCCCGCATGAGTTCATGTATCGGATGATCCGCTCGGGCAAATTGGAGAAGAGTTTCCAGATTGATCCCAAGAATTCCTGGCTCATCGCGGCCTGCGAAAAGAACCTGCCCATCATCGTGCCGGGCTGGGAAGATGCGACTTTGGGCAATATGTATGCGGCGGCCGTGATCCGGGGTGACGTGAAAAATGTGCATACGGTGCGCACTGGCATCGAATACATGACCTTTCTCGCCGAGTATTACACCAAGACCGCCAAATTGCTCAAAAACGGCGAAGGCTCGATCGGCTTCTTCCAGATCGGTGGCGGCATCGCGGGCGACTTCCCGATTTGCGTGGTGCCCATGCTCCATCAGGACCTCGAACGCACGGGCGTGCCGCTTTGGGGCTACTTTTGCCAGATCAGCGACTCGACCACGAGCTTCGGCAGTTACTCCGGCGCGGTGCCCAACGAAAAAATCACGTGGGGCAAACTTGCCGCTTCCACGCCGAAGTTTATTGTGGAAAGCGACGCGACGATCGTGGCGCCGTTGATCTTTTCCTGGGTGCTCGGTCAGTAGGGAAAACGTCCTTACAGGTTTCTGAAAATTTCACGTCAGGCGACCCGTGCCGGGTCGCCTTTCTTTTTGGTCTGCAAGGACATCCTGCAGCGGCTTGTTCTGGGGTGTCATGAGCCACTCGATACGGTCTGAACCGATAAGCGGACCAGTGGCATGAAACGGCCTCATCGGTGCGATGGCGGAGGGGGCTCATGGCAAGCGAAAAACTTGTGTAAAAACGACTTTTCGCGGCGACAAACCTATTGACGAATTTTCACGACATGCCCATCTGTTGTGGCTCATTCGGCGGGTGACTACAACCCCTTGTGGTCAGTAACGCGTTAACAACTTTGAACAAATTATGTTCGCATGTCGTTGCGTGACCGCAAAAACCGTCTCTCTTACCGCTTCTCACGCCCTTTTTATTTCCACGCCAACACCTCTGATTCGAGACCCTCAACCATGCAGAAAACTTTTCAGGTCGGTTCCAAAACCTTCGTTCTAGATCAAGCTAAAGCCGAAGCCGCATTTGCGGCTAAAAAGGTCATCAACGGTCGCGAGACCATGACCTTCAATCTGCTGCCTCTCAAATACCAGTGGGCCTACGATCTTTATCGGACGATGAAGGCGAATCACTGGGAGCCCGAAGATATTCCCATGGGCAAAGACATCGAGCAGTGGCGCGACGAGCGCGTCGTGTCCGATCAGGAGCGCTGGATCATCCGCATGGGCATCGGTTACTTCTCGGCCGCTGAGGGCATCGTCGGTGACAATATTCAACACGTGATCCGCGAACTCGTCACGGCCCCAGAGCTCAAACTCGTGCTCGGCCGCCATGCGCACGAAGAGAACATTCACGCTGATTCGCTGCTCTACATGATTTCGTCCCTGGGCATCAACCCCCACGAGTGCGAGGCGATGTTTGAAGACGTGGAGACCATCGTGAAGAAGAACCAGTTCGTCACCCGGATCTCTCACGGTTTGCGTCGAGATCTCGATTTGACCGACCCGGAGAACAAAAAGCTGTTCGCCAAGAACATGTTCACGTTCGGCCAATGCATGGAGGGCACGCAGTTCTACGGTCTCTTCGGCATGATCCTGTCGCTCTACCGTCAGAATAAGTTCCCTGGGATCGGCCAGATGTTCCGCTACACCCTGCGGGACGAATCGAACCACATCGAACTGCTCCGCAATTTGTTCATGGATCTCGTTGAAGAAAATCGCGAGATTTGGACCGCCGAGTTCAAAGAAGAGCTCCGCCAAACCATGGCCGAAGCCGTCGAGCTCGAGAAGAACTTCATCCGCGATTGTCTGCCAGTTAATGCCGTCGGTCTCGTGATCGAGGACTTCCTCGCCTACATCGACTATATCGCCGACCGCCGCCTCGAAGGCGTGGGCCTCGCCCCGCTCAACCCCGGCATCAAAAATCCGCTCCCTTGGCTCGCCGAGATGATGGACATCAAGAAGGAGCAAAACTTCTTCGAAGGTCGCGTCACCGAATACCAAAAAGCCTCGGCCCTCGAAGTCGTTCACGACGACGATCTCTAATCTTTCATTCAGCGCGGTCGCGCTCGGCGGGAAAGAAACCCCCACCGCTCGCCTAATCCGAGATCGACCGCTTTTCGCCACCCAAAGTTAACCCCAGTTCTTCAGCCTTCTTTCTCCGCTTTCGTTTGCCCGATTTTTTGACCGTTTAACTCGCGCCCACTGGTGCGAGTGAGGCGGTCGATTTATCGTTTTGTCGTCTCCACCTTTCGCCCCGCTCCGTTCCGTGTCCACCTGACCCTCGCACTTTCCTACTTCAGCATCCACCGCCGCCCCCGTCCCGACCACAGCCCTTCAGCCTTCAGTCTTTCAGTCCTTCTTCTCCACCAGTCCTTCCTTCTCCATGAATCCTTCCCTCGCCCACGATCTCGCCCTTAAAGCCGCCACGCACACCCCCTTTGGCGAACGTCCTTCTTATGCTTGGCGCGAGTGCGTGACCAACGACACGCCGCTATTGCCGTCGATCGTGCTCTTGGCACCTCAGGGTGAAACCAAGTTCGACCTCGAAGAGATCGCCGAAACTCTGGGCAATGCCGTGACCAACGTGCACATCGCTCGCGGCGAAAAGGGCAACATCTTCAATGCCGAGACCAAGGCCTTCGTCGGCACCATCGTTAAGGAGGTTGCCGCCAACCTCGCCGCTCAAGCCCTCAAGCAGTCGCCGCTGCGTGTCTCACTCAATGATCTCTACGAGCTCATCGAAAAGACCCTCGTCGACAACAACGCTTACGACGTGGCCAAGAGCCTCCTGCTCAACCGCTCCCGCAAGCTTACGCCTCCGACCAACCGCACCACGTCCGGCTCGGTGCGGGTCATCCGCCGCTCCAACCACGTCGTGCCTTACATCGACCAGAAGGTGGAGATCGCGGTGCGCAAATCCTTCCTTTCCCTCCAACAAGATTCCACCGCGGCTATCGCCATCACGCGCGCGGTGTCGTCCCGCGTGCTCGGTTCCAAGCAGTCCTTCGTCCATATCGAAGAGATTCAGGACATCGTGCAGGAAGAGCTCATGAAGGCCGGTCACTTCAAAGTGGCGGAGGCCTACATCCTCTACCGCGCCCTGCGCAACGACCACCGCGATGTGACCAATGATAACGATGAG
>CAXBOL010000012.1:0-21883 GCA_963977295.1 uncultured Opitutaceae bacterium | reverse complement strand
CTGCCATCGCTCACCCGTTTGGCCACCAGTCGCAGGAGTTCGCAGTGCGCAATCATATCGAAGTAGCTCGATAGGTCCGCATCCACCACCTCCACCTTTCCGCTCAGCAACGCTTCCTTGATTTTGTCCATCGCCTGATGGGTCCGGCGTTTGGGCCGGTAGGCGTAGGAGTGGTCGTGGAAGTCCGCCTCCCAGATGGGTTGCAACACGATCGCCGCCGCACTTTGCACCACTCGATCTTTGACCGTGGGGATACCCAATGCGCGACGTTTGGTCTTGGCCTGATCTTTCCAGATATACACCCGCAGGACTGGACTCGGGCGGTAGGTCTTTGTCCGCAATTCCTCCGCCAGAGCGAGCAGCCACGCTTCTCGCAACGACGAATCTTTTGCCAACGTTCCCACCTCAAACCCGTCCACTCCGGGCACACCTTTGTTGGCGATCACCTGATCTAGGGCATCGGACAGGTGGTCCCGCCGATACAGCTCGCCATACAGACTGTAGAACCGCCAATGCGGCTCCGCTTTTGCTTTCCGATATAGCACCCGTTGCAGCTTCCGAACTTTCGGGGACGTTTTTATCCAGAGTTCATCACTCCGGCCATCGTCGAGTCCTTCGCCGCGCTGTGATGCAGGGGGACAAGTGCCCTCCCTTCGCTCCCCGGCGGTTTTAATGTCCGCCAGATCAACACTACTATGGAGGTCTCCGACTCCTGCCACGGCCCCTCCAACCTTACGTGGTATTGCCACGCTTGTGCCGGGGGTTGAGGCATCCGAGGACGCCCCACCGTCGCAGGTCTCACCACTTAACCCAACCACCCTTCCCGGCCCGCCGCCCCCGCTGACTCCGCCGGCGCGTTGATCGGACATCAACGATTTGGGTCCTATGTCCTTGCGAGACTGCCCTGCCCGATCCTGACAGCCTTCACCGTTTAGGAAGCGGCTCGGCTCACCGGTTGTTGCGTTTTCGGAGCTCATTCGATGGGGTTCACCTTCGTTGCGGCTAGCCGGTTCGGACTTCGGTCGTGCTTTCCGGTGCTGCCTCGCGGCAGGCGTCCGTGACCGATTCCTTCGACCGCGAATCGTTTAATTCGGTCGAACAGACTTTCACTGTTGTGGTGGTTGGTTTCATGGTCGCACACCTAAAAGCCGCAGTTGAAGTTTAAGTGAAAAGCTTAAGTCATAGCTCTAACTAAGACTTAGGTCAGGTGTAACGGGCCCCGCCATTCATCCCGAGGGTGAAGCATCTTCGTCTCGCCCCGATTCCCAACTGTCTTACTTGGCTACCTTTGCGTCTCTGCGTTAAAATTTGACCGCGGATTTTAGGATAAAACCCCTCCCACGTGCCTCCAAAACAAAGAGGCGAAATCACGGACATTGCTGGCACTGCAACGGAGTTGTTGGGCAAAAAGCCCAACCCACGGCGGAACCGGGGCGGTCCGCCACCCCCGCGCGAATTCAGCTCACGGCGATTCGGATCGACTCCAGGTTTTCCCGCACGAGCTCTCCCATCGATCTACAGCGCTCGTATTCGGAGCGTTTGAAATAATCGGCCAGCCCTTGTTTCAACTCGTCTCGATGCGCATCCGGCGCGATCCGGTCGCCCGACATCGCCGCCAACAGCTCACCTAATTTCTGGGTCGAGAGCGCCGCGCGTTGCAACATGGCCACATGTTCCTCCCGTTGATACTGCTGCGCCGTTTCGCGTCGGAGGTGCTTCATGCAAAACATCGCCAGCGGACGATTCTCGGGGAAGAACTGCGGCCGATAAAAATTAAGGCGTCCCTCGTAGGACTGTTGGTCGAAGTCCATCGCTCGAATCCGGATCTGCGTGCCCTCAAAATCCGGGGTCACCACGACGACCCAGTTGTAACTGCGCATATCGCCCAGCAAACGCACGAAACAGCGCTCGTTGAACTTCACCAATTCCTTGGCCAACCGGATCGGCTTCAAATCACGCCCCTCCAACCATTTCTCACCAAATACATCGCCCGGCACGCCTGCCACGTGATCCTCCACCAGCGTTCCGCCGTAGGTGAAAAAGTTCAGCCGATTCGGCGACAAAATATGCTCCAACTCCAAACCGTAGACCCGCGACGCATCCCCCCGCTTGATGTAAAAATAGTCCGCATTGTCGTTGTAGGCATTGACGATCCGGATCCGAAACGGCGCCGAGTTGCCGAACGAACAGTAGTCGATCCGATCCACGTAAAGATGCTGCATCACCGACATGTCGCCCCCCGTGCGCAGGAGTGAATACACTCGTTTCAAATCCTCCTGCAGCGGCCCCATTTCCAAACGACTGTAGATCACACTGTCCCACAAGGTCGGTTCACCCTTGGAATCCGGTAGGGGACACGATTCTTCGAATCCACTCAAACGCTCGTAACTGATCGGCAACTCCCGCTCCCGCCGATAACGATTCAGATACGCCCGGAGCTCGGTCGATACCGGAAAGCTCGGTTTCTTTAATTGCGGGCGGGCCTCTTGACTCATGGGCCCATTCTGCGAGCCCGCCCCCTCCACGCAACGCCGGAGACACCCCATCTCCCGGAATCCGCAAACGCAAAATAAACGTCAATCGCTCATTCGGCACCATTTCTGCTCGTATCCTCTTCATGGCGACACCATTCTGCGAATCGACATGCTGTGGATTGCGATGACTACGTTGGAGAAACTCGAGATGGTTCCAGCCCGATTCTGGGTCAACGCCGTCTTGCTGATCCTCGCCGGGGTTTTGGCGATCGTGCTGCTGCGCCACGCCTCCCACATGCACCGCGGACTCCTCACCTTGATCATCTTGCTCATGGGCTCGACCCTCTGCTTCCAGTGGATCTACCAACGCAACGAGCCCCGCTTTTTTACCCCCATGGCCAATAAGATCGCCCCTTATTTTCCTTTGCAGGGTCGCTCTCACTTTTGATTCCAACCGGGCATTGCCCCGCCCGGCACCGCGCTGACCGATTGCGAGCGCTCCTACGCATTTTCGGATTATGACAATCGCTTTGCGGATTTCGCCATCGCTTCCCATCGCAGATTCGTGCACGTTCTCCCACTCATCATGCCCAAGACACACTCCGACATCGGACTCATCGGCCTCGCCGTGATGGGTCAGAACCTCGCCCTCAACATCGCCGACCATGGCTTCCAAATTTCCGTCTTCAATCGGACCACCGAGAAGACCGACAAATTTGTCGCCGAAAACCCCGACACCCCGGGCGGCCTCGTAGGCGCTCCGACGCTCGAAGCCTTCGTTGCTTCGTTGGCTAAACCGCGCAAGATGATCATTCTCGTCCAAGCTGGTCGCGCCACCGACGCCGTCATCGACGGTCTTGTGCCCCTGCTCGATAAAGACGACATCATCATCGACGGCGGCAACGCCCTCTGGACCGACACCATCCGTCGCGAAAAGGACCTCAAGGCCAAGGGCCTACGCTTCATCGGTTCCGGCGTGTCCGGCGGTGAAGAGGGTGCCCGTTTCGGCCCCTCTCTCATGCCTGGTGGCGACAAAGCCGCCTTCAAGGAACTCGCCCCCATCTGGAAAGCCATCGCCGCCAAGGTCGACAAGACCACCGGCAAGCCCCTCGAGGGCGCCGAGCCCGGCAAACCCGTCAAAGGTGGCGTGCCGTGCACCGCCTACATCGGTGAAAACGGCGCGGGTCACTACGTCAAAATGGTCCACAATGGCATCGAGTATGGCGACATGCAGATGATCTGTGAGGCCTATGACCTCATGAAGGGTCTCCTCGGCCTCTCCGCCAAAGAGATGGGTGAAATCTTCGGCGAGTGGAATAAGGGTTCCCTCGACTCCTTCCTCATCGAGATCACCGCCGACATCCTCGGTCAAAAAGATCCCGCCTCCCGCAAGGCCTTCGTCGACGTCGTGCTCGACACGGCCGGCCAAAAGGGCACCGGCAAATGGACCGCGACCAACTCCCTCGACATGGGCATCGCCGCACCGACCATCGCCGAGTCCGTCTTCTCGCGCTGCCTCTCCGCCATCAAGGAAGAGCGCGTCGCCGCATCAAAAATTCTCAAAGGCCCGAAGAAGAAGAAATACACCGGTAGCAAGAAGGCGCTCATCGAGGCCATCCGCGACGCCCTGTATTGCTCCAAGATCTGCTCCTACGCCCAAGGCTTCCAGCTCATGCGCGAAGCCCAGAAGGAATACAGCTGGAAGCTCAACTTCGGCCAAATCGCCCAGATCTGGCGCGGCGGTTGTATCATCCGGGCCGGCTTCCTCCAAAAGATCACCGAGGCCTTCGGCCGCGACAAGAAGTTGGCCAATCTCCTCCTCGATCCTTACTTCAACAAGACCATCCAAGCCGCCCAGGACAACTGGCGCAAGGTGGTCGCCCTCTCGGCCACCCACGGTATCCCCGCCCCGACCTTCGCGTCCTCGCTGGCCTACTACGACGGCTACCGCAGCGCCCGCCTCCCGGCCAACTTGCTGCAAGCTCAACGCGACTACTTCGGCGCTCACACCTACGAGCGCACCGACAAACCCCGCGGCGAGTTCTTCCACATCGACTGGCCCGACAAGACCCGCCCGCAGATCAAGGCGTAAGCGAAATCGTTCTTCGTTCTCGATTATCGAGATCTCTCTTTCAGCCGCGCTCTCCGGAGCGCGGCTTTTTTAGGCAGTAGTCCCAAGTATCGAAATCACAATGCAGTCCTCCCGTCCATTGGGGCCCCTACCGCCCTGGTTTTTGTCCTACCCTACCGACTCAAGCTCTCGTCGCGTAGTTTCAATCACCATACCCTTGAGCGGCCCTCTTAGCATCTCGTCATGGGGACACTCGAAATGGTGAAACTTGAGTTTTCCTTTTATGGCTGCTTCCCACCTCTCGGTTGGGGCAAATTTTCCATCTTCTCGCCAAGCCTGCATCAATACCACATCCCCATGATACTTTGGTAACCGGTAATTGGCAAAAGCACGCAGTGCGGTTACGACAAAATCACCGGACCAATCAGGCTGCCGACTCAACATCGAGATAGCCCGCTGGCGCGGTAAGATCCAGAGCCAAGGCCGCCGAAGCTGCTCGCGAGTCAACGGAGATAGCGTAAACAGGGTTCGCCAACCTTTAGGACGGAATACCCCACAAACCTTGCGCGATACTTTGCCCCAAAATTGGCGCAAAATTTTTCGGCGCGACTCCGTTTTAATTTCCCTCACTAGTCCCGGATCCCACAACACCAGTTTCTCCACTCGCCCCCCCGTCAACTCCAACTGACGCGCTGCCCCAAACGAAAACCCGCACAAAGCATAAGGGCCTTTGGATTGGATTGCCCTAATCTGACGGACAATATCTCCCGCGAAATCTTCTATTCGCTCTAACTGACCGCGCTTCTCCAGGCTTCCCGGATAAACCAATGTATAAATGCTCCGCCACCGACTCGACAAGGCCTTCCCAAGTTCGACTTGGGCCTTAATCCCGCCGTGCAGTCCCGGCAGGTGGAACAAACATAAAGGCGCTTCTCCCTGATGAGTCCCTGAGTGCTCATCGCCGAAAGCAACTAGACGCGCCATCGCCGCAGCCGTGGGCGCCTGATAGACCCATCCAACCGGAATGGGTCGCTGAAAGAGTCTCCCAACCTCAAGTGCTAACTCCATGCTCGACATAGAGTCACCTCCCAGTTGGAAAAAATCGTCGTTCAAACCCACGGTTTGATCACCTAACAATCGACGCCAAATCGCTAAAAGCTCCTGTTCTAAAGTGGCATTTTTTGAACTCACCGCTCCGTCATCTCGGCCGGCAAAATTTGCCCGGTCCACCAGTTTCCGACGATCCACCTTACCGTTAGAAGTCAGGGGGAGGACCTGTTCATATGTCCACCAAACCGGAATCATGTAATCAGGTAGGCGAACGCGAAGCCACGCCCGTAATTCTTCTGCCGGCGGCGAGCGGCCCCCGACTTCGGGCACGATCGCCGCGGCCAATTGACGTCCGTTCTCGTGCTCCCGAATAAAAACGACCGCGTCGCTCACGAATGTGTGCTCACGCAAAGCACATTCTATTTCACCTGGTTCGATGCGGTAACCGTGCAACTTGATTTGATCATCGATCCGGCCTAGATACTCGATCTCGCCATTGGCCATCAGGCGACAGCGATCGCCCGTCCGGTAAAGTCGATTTCCCGCGAATTCCGGCAACGGATGCGGCACAAACTTCTGCGCCGTCAATTCCGGGTGTCGCCAATATTCCCGGGCCAAGCCTGGTCCGCCCAAGAGCAATTCACCCGGTTCACCCACCTCGACCACGCCCATGGCTTCGTCCACAATGACACATTCGGTGTTGTTGATCGGTCCGCCGATGGGCACGGACGTGGAGCCCCACGTTTCGGAAGGCCCGATACGATAGGTGCACGCAAAGGTGGTGCATTCAGTCGGACCATAACCATTGACCAAGATCGTGTCGGGCAACAACGCCAACGCCCGCTGGGTGTGCCGAACCGAATGCGCCTCTCCTCCCACCAACAAGGTGCCCAATGTCGTCAAGGCTTCCGGCCGATGATCGAGGATCTGGTTAAACAGTCCCGTGGTGAGAAACATACACGAAACCCGCTGCATTTGGATAACGTGCTCCAGCCGGGAGGCCTCGGGCCAACGCTCCGCGAACACGACACAACACGCGCCGTTGAGCAGGGGTCCCCAAAGCTCGAAAATGATCCCATCAAACGATGGCGAAGCGAGCATGAGAAAGCGTTGCCCGGGTTCAAACGGCGCATAGTCTTGACCATGCACTAAACGCACTACGCCACGATGGGCCAAAGCCACCCCCTTCGACTGACCCGTCGAACCGGAAGTGTAGATGATATAGGCAAGACTATCCGCAGTGATTGGTGTCACCGGATTCTCTTTCGATTCACTCTCCCAGGCGGCACCGACCTCATCGAGACAAACCAGCAATCGACTCGGGGAAGACGGCATGGATGACTGCAGGTGTCGCTGGGTGAGTAATACTGGAGGATTCGTGTCCTCCAACATAAACGCCAATCGCTCCGCTGGATAATCCGCATCCAATGGCACGTAGACCCCTCCCGCCTTGAGCACCCCCAGTTGCCCCACAACCATCTCAATCGAACGTTCCGCACAAATGCCAACTGCCGTCTCCGCTTTCACTCCGCGGCGAATCAGGAAATGAGCGAGTTGATTAGCCCGGGCATTCAACTCCCCATATGTCACCCCCGTCTCACCACAAACCACCGCGAACGCTTCAGGAGTAAGTGTCGCCCAGTGCTCAAACGCCTGTGCGATCGTGAGATCCGGTATCACCGCGCATCGCACTAACCTGGAAACGGACTGGTAACTACCCGAGGAATTCAATTTAGATGGGAGGGTTCGGTCCGGGGATAAATGACATATGCTTTGAGGGGTAAGCGCAATTCCCATCAGATAGATTCTGGTCGCGTCGGGAAATGCGGCAGCGTCGATTCAAGAACCACAAAAGACCACAACAACCAGCTTCCCCTCGATTGCCCTCCAGTCCTCTTCGAAGGAGGCCCACCAGGGGATGCTCCTACCCTCTTCAACGGCCCGACAAGACCCGCCTCCAGATCAAGGCGTTAACAAGTAGCCGATCGTTCTTAATTCTCCTTCTCGGTCTCGTGATCTCTCTTTCAGCCGCGCTCTCCGGAGCGCGGCTTTTTCGTCAACGCGTGGCGGCGCCAAACCCACCAAATCGCCGTGCCTTTACCAAAATCCCTTAGCCAATCGACCGGGCTCTGAGGACTAATAATCAGTGAAGTGATTGGTTCACGTATAGTTGCGACCCTCTTCGTTTCCTCTCGAAGAACTTGGTAAACCAATTGCCAAGAAAAAGCACAAAGAAGCACAAAAACTGCCGACAAACTTAGTGCCTTTTTGTGGCCATCTCATGGCATTCCTCGGGCTCACTTCTTTACCCGATTTATCTCGATAAATCTGGCCCGACGCTCCTGTAAAATCTGATTGCTTCGGACTGATGAGACTACCCTGAAGCAACGCTCCGCATCCAGTCGTCGAAGCCCCCCACGCCCCCGCTATCCGGACGCGCAGCCGTCGCTCCCGTTGGAGACAGTCCCAACACCGCGACAAATCGCGCGTGGTGCCGCATCTCCTTGGGCAGCACGCCGTAACGGGCCTTGAAATTACGCGTGAACGCATTGTGGCCATCAAAACCCCACTTTAACGCGACGGCCGTGATGCTGAGGTGATCCGACCGCGGATCTTCCAACTCGCGCCGCACGGCTTCGAGTCGCTGCTCACGCACGTAATTCATCACTCCTCCCATGCATTCGGTCAGTCGATACAGTTTAGCCCGGGACATGCCAAACCGCCGGGCGATTCCATCCGCATCCAAACCCGACGTGGCGAGATTTGCCCGGATATAACGTTTGATCTCGTTGAGCAGAGAAAACTGCAGCTGGTTCATCGAAACCGCCCCGCCCAGCGGATGGCGAAGCGCCGCCGCCGCGAGGTTTACCGTGGCGTCCTGCAATCCCCAGACCCCATCCTTTGTCAGGCTATCGGAGAACTCAAAGAGCGAACGCAGGTGGTTGGCCAGCATGCGGGTAAACGCCGATTCGCGAGGGAGCCGCTTGCCATGCCAAAAGGCACCATCCACCCCTTGCGCACGCAGCAACTCCCGGGGCACCACGATCGTGTAGTGATGGTAGGCCGTGTTGAAATTTGCCATCGGCTGCGCGAGGTCAAAAATCGTGATATCGCCTGCACGCACGTTGGTGGTATCCCGTCCGGTCCCAAACTGGGTTTCACCACGGATAAAGTATTGGATCATGATCGCATCCGATCCATCGCGACTCACTTTGGCGCGACTGCGGGAGTATAACCCTTCACTGCAGATCGTGTTGCCCATGACGATCTGACCCAAAAGATGAGTGGCCATCCGGACCCCAAAGCCCGATCCATTGACCGGCACAGCACGCTCGGTATCGAAAACCACCGAGATCCAATCCCGCCAGTGCTCAAACGCATCTGCCGAATTTAAGGCAGAGGTTTCGAGCAGAGATTTGGGGAGGTTCGGCATCACTATTCGTCGATCGACGCTGCCGCATGAGCGTGTGACCCCGGGCATGCCCGCCAAGCAATTAATGCATACCCCTGACTGATTATTGTTTAGGAAACCTCGACCCCATTGCGGGCCTAAGTTGAGACGAATCAGTGACTGATTTGAGACAGATCGGTGAGACAGAACAATCGCAATTCACTAACCTTAGCCTGCTCGGGAATGGGGTGTGGTCTCTCGTCGAATTGCATGGCTCCACTCGGGCCATCGCAAACCGCCGCCCCCCCGATCCTCTCCGCGTGCCCTCTTCTTCCGCCCTTATGACGCCTTCCTTCCTGTCTGCTCCTTTTCGCCGCGCTCGTCGCACCACTGCCCTTTCCCGACTCGTCGTCCTAGCGGGTTGCCTCGCCCTCGCCCCCCATGAGGCTCCGGCAACCGTCATTCAGTGTCAGGACAATAATATGCTCGGAGATGTGAACTCTCCGGACAGACCTCTCGCTCCCCAGAGTTGGAATTCGCCGCTGGCCTCCGGAGGCCGGAGAGCCGCGTTGTTCGCGCCTACCCTCCCGGCGCCCAACGTTTCCGCCATCGAGCTCGATCCAGACTACTACGCTCTACTTGAATTGATCAACCGTCCTGGCCAGGCTCTCGTGGCTAACTGGAATCAACCCTTCATCGGAGAGGAAACGGAGGAGCCGGCAGCCGACCCAGAGGGCAGTGGTCCCGTTACGCTAACGCTGTCGGAAACAACCATCGGCACCGACTTCTTCGGGTTGGTGGACGTGTCCATCAGCGGCTTGTCTTTGGGTCAAACCGTCCGGCTCGAAAAATTCAAGGTGTTGAACACCAACGGAGAAATCGATACCGGGGCGATGCTCGTCGACAGCACGCTCATCCGCGATGGTGTCGCTGCGAGCGCCGGCGAAGTCTATAACTTCAACCTCCTCAACGACGTCACAGAACGGGATGGCACGATCGAAACCTCCCTCGATTTTTGGACTCCCACCGCGGCCAGCATCGCCGGCGAATACGTGTTCCGGCTTTCCAGCCCCCAGGACTCCTTCACCCCCGTTACCACCCGCCTGAGTATTACGGATACTCCCACCGACCAACGTTTCGTTGGCCAGGTTTCGAACAATGGCGAGCCCGTCGCCGGAGCGATTGTTTGCCTGCTGGAGCCGCTCGACACCAACCGCCGTCTCGTCGGAGCCACCACCACCGATGCCAATGGCAACTACGTTCTCTATGCGCCCTACCCCGACGAATACGACGTGCTGGCGGTCAAACCCGGCTTGGTCGGCCCCATCGCCATCAACACCTTGGTGGTGCTGGAGGAGGGCGGTGAAATCGAACAAAACTTCGAACTCATCGACGGTGAGCGCACCATCTCCGGTGTCCTCCGCGACGCGACCACCAACGAGCCGCTACCTGGCATGGAACTGCTCTTCCTGCAGGCCGACGCCAATGAAGCCTTTACCTACGGTTACTTTACCATGACCTGGACGGATGCCAACGGAGCCTTCTCCGTGCCAGTGCCCGCGGGGCTCTGGGGGGTGCAGGTGCGGGATGATGCCTCTTCCGTCAAGGGCTACGTCACAGCCTACAACAGCTTCCTTGCCGTGACCGATGTGACCAGCGCCGACACCAGTAACTTTGAAGTGACTCTCCAGCCGGCGACCGGGCTGATCTGGGGCGCCTTGCAAGCCGACGAACAAGCCGACGCATGGAGCGATCCCGAACCGATCGGCGGCATTGAAATCTACGCCATCGATTTCGAAAACAAACGCTACGCTTGGGGCGTGACCGACGAATTCGGTTATTACCGCCTCGCCGTCACTCCCGGCATTTGGAACGTGGGTCCCTCACCGGTCTCCCTCACCTTCTATAGCGACTTTGGCGGGCTGCGCCCGCAGCGCATCACGGTTCCCGAAGGTTCAGCCTCGGTTGAATACAACCCGACCGCTCGACTGGAGGCTGGCGGCGTCTGGGGCTATGTCACCGACGAGAACGACCTGCCCGTGGGAGGACTGAATCTGATCGCCATGAATACCGATCGCGAGCGCGAGGAACGCATCGCCTTGTCGACCTACCAGAGCGATGGATTCTATGGCTTCTATCTGCCTGCTGGAGACTGGTTGGTCATGCCCGATCCGGGGCAAACCGCCACTATCGGACGGATCTTCGTTAACCTACCCCGCGTCACGGTTGAGGAAGGCGGGTCGATTGCCGATCCCGATAGTTTCCCCCAAATCGACATCCCCCAAACCACGCCCACCCAGACGATCGAGCTGACTTTGACGACCTCCATCGGTCAACCGCTGAGTGGCGTTCAACTGCATGCGTTTGCCGAGATCGGCACCGACGTGTTGCACACCTTTGCCGAAAGTGACGCCAACGGAAAGTTTACCATCGGTGTGATTGACGGGGTCTGGAATCTCCAGATCAGCGCTCAAGGGCTGCACCGCTATGGACAGCAGGAGTTGCCCTTGCTCGCAGTCACGGTCAACGGCGCCGACGACTCCTACGCCCAGACCACCACCGCCTTCACTTCGGAGCAACCTGCGATCGTCGCCGTCTACGAAGAAAACGGAGTGATTGTGGTCGAAGCCACCGGCGAATCCGGACGTTTCTACGTCGTCGAGGCCTCCCCCGATATGAGCAACTGGGCGGAAGTCGGCATCGCTCGCGCGGTCAACGGCACCTTCAAGGTCGTCGACATCTACGGCCAGAATGCCGCGATACGCGCCAGCTATCGGATCCGCCCCGCGGTGAAATTCTAAAGGGATTGAGCGCGCCCCAGATGAACCGAGGCTTTGGCCAAACCCTCGCCCTGATGACCGCCGGGACCGTGCTGTTCCTGGTGAGCATCTGGACGTGGTGGCCCCTCGTCTTCGTGTCCTTGGTGCCGCTCGTCGTAGGGGTCTGCCGGCAGGCTCGACTCCTGCCGACGGTGTTGTGGGCCGGGGGCACCGGCTGGGTGATGTGGTTCTTCCTCCAGTATCCCCTCTGGGCCTACACTCAAACCGGGATCGCGATGCTCTCGATCTTTCAAGGCTCGACCTTCCTCGCCGCCGCGCTGGCCACCCGCGTCGCCTGGCGACGCTGGCGGCTGCCCCTTACGTTGGTCTGGCCCATCGCGTGGGTCGGCGGGGAATACCTGCGCACGCAGGGCCTGTTAAGTTACCCCTTCGGCTCATTGGCCGGCCCGTGTTGGGAACAGCTCCCGCTCATTCAAGTCGCCGAATTGGGTGGCATCTTCGCCCTGAGCTTCCCGATCGCGATGGTTCAGGGCCTGTTGGCCGATCTTATCCTCACCCGGCTGGAGCCCGACCAATCGGTGTCTGCATTCCGTCGACACCGTTGGGCATTGGCCAGCGTGGCAGCCGTATGGGTCGCTCTGCCTGCGTGGGGCACCTGGCGCATCGCGTTTATCGAAGCCGGCCTCACCCCCGGCCCGACCGTCGCTGTGATTCAGCCCGATGTGGTGAGCTCCCGCGAGTTGAACCTCGGCTACGATCCCCAGCTTTCATTGGCTCGACTCCAGGAGCTCACCGTCGACGCCCTCCAAAGCAGTGCAACGGCACCCGAGTTGATCGTTTGGCCCGAGGCGCTCACCGGAATCCCCATCGAAAATCAAGCTTACTACGAGGCGCCTTTCGATGCCCGCATGGCCGCTCCGGAGGCAGATCCTGCGAAGACTCGCGACCTTTGGGACTCTGTCCGCAATCGTTCCCGCACCCGCTCCGTTGCCTTTGCGCAATGGGCAGAGCAACTGCCCGCGCCCCTCATCCTCGGTATGCTGGACCAATTTCCCGCGCCTGCCCGGATCAAAGAAGCGTTTCTTTCCTACAACGTCGCTCGAGTTTTCGGCAATCCGTCCCCCCTCAGCTCCGAAACCTACGCCCAGCGCAAGATCCGGCTCAACATCGGGGCTGAATATTTCCCTTGGGCCAATACGCCCGCCAACGAGTGGCTGAACCAGCGCGGGCTGTTCCCCAACTTCTTTGGGGCCGGCAGTCGCTTCCAACCCGGCGAAACCAGAACGGTGCGCCACCTCGTGCCCCATGCCGCATCCGCTCACTCGTCCGATCTCGCCCACCGCTACCTCATCAACCTCTGCAGCGAAATCATGTTGGCCGACGGATCGTCGGTCATCGGCGATGCGTCCGCCCCGGCCGGCAAACCCTTTGGTTTCATCGTCAACATGGCCAACGAAGGCCCGTTCAAGCGCAACATCTCGCAGGTCCATCAATTTCTCTACACCGCCTTCCGGGCCGTGGAATCGCGCGTCGGCATCGCTCGCAGCAGCAACACCGGGATCTCGGGCTTCGCCTCTCCCACCGGACGGGTCTACAGCTTGGTGACCAACGAAGCCGGCCAAAGCCGGACTGGTCTGGGTGCGCCAGAGCTGCCCCTCATCGCCGAAATCATGGCCTTCCGCGCCGAGCATGAAGCTCAATTCGCGACCGATGCCACCCTCCGCGCCGAACTTGAGCAACGCATCGCCCGGGTCGAACAACTCCGCCATCAGGCGGGAATCGAAGGCTTCTCCGTCGATCAAGTGCTCATTTCTCCGGTGCACACGACCTACCAACGCCACGGCGATTGGTTGGGTAAAGCCCTTGCCGTCGGACTCGGCGGACTCACCGCCGCAGCCTTCCTCCCCTCTTCCCCCCCCTCCTCTTCATGAAATCACGCCTCCTCCTCTCCGTCCTCTCCGTCTGCGGCGGGCTTCTGTCCGCTGCACCGTTGCAGGAATTTACGCAACCGGTCGGCTTTCACAGCTACGAAATACTGGCCGGAGCCGACACCGCCGTCGTTCCGACCGTCACGCGTCTCTCGGTATTCACCGGCACCGTGAACGGGATCGCCGATATCACCGTTGCCCTCGACGGACCGGCCAACGTCGCGCTGCCGTCCTTGGTTGATGGTCTCTACTACCTGCAAGTGTTCGACGGCGCCGCCGCCGGCGCGACCGCCACCATCATTTCCTCCTCCTCCGGTTCCGTCACCCTCGAGGAGAGCTTGGCCGAGTTCGGACTCGCCCCGGGTAACACGGTCAAAATCGTGCCGCACTGGACGCTCAACACCCTTTTACCCGACGGCAAAGGCATCGAGGCGAGCGACCAAGTTTTCGCCCCGACCACTCGTGTCCTGCTTCCCGATACCTCTACCCCCGGCACCAACCTGGCCGCCAGCAAGGTCTATTTCTATCACGACGGCTCCGAGCTGGACGCCGGGTGGTATAGCGACGGCGACGTGGCCGCCGGTCTCCAGGACGATGTGATCATCCCGCCCAACCGCTACGTCCTCGTGCGCAAGTCATGGAACTACGATGACAGCTTCATCACCATCGCCGGAGAGATTTCCCTGGCGCCACTCGGCACGGTCATCCGACGCATCGTGGCCGATATCCCCCAGGACCACGCCATCGGTATCGCGCTCGCCACCGACTTGGCCGTCTCAGAACTCGGTCTCGAAATCAGCGACGGCTTCGCGGCATCTCCCGATGTCTTCGCGCCGACCGATCGTCTCCTTGTCTACGGTGACTTCTCCTTCGAGATGAACCCGTCGGCGGCTCGCGTTATCTTCTATCACGACGGCACCCAACTGCCAGCGGGCTGGTATCAGGAAGGTAGAATCGCATCGGGCCTCATGGACGACTTTGAGCTGACGGGAGGCAGCCGCATCGTGCTACGCCGCTCCGGCGGTGACCCCGATGCGCAACTCCTCCGCATCTCCCCCGAATACCTGACCACTTGGGACCAATAATCATGCACCTTCTTCGCTCCCTTTATCGCACCAGCGCCTTGGCGGTCCTCGCCTGCACGCCCGTCGCTCACGCCACCGTCACCCTCACGGTGACCGCCGGCAGCTTTGGCGACAGTCTGCTCGACGAATTCGGCGACCTCCTGGACGGCGATCTCGACGCCTTCCTCCTCATCGACACCGAGGGCGGCGACTTCTCCGATTTCGTCCTCACCGCCGGCACGGTGTCCTGGTTAGAGGGTCTGCCCGACGCTCCCAACTACTTCGTCGCCGACTTCGGCCAGACGTCCAGCATCGTTCCCGACATCGTCACCGTCGCTCAGTTTACCAGCCTCGTGTATCTGGACGGCTACGGCGGGCTCTCGGAGGGCGATACCTTTGCCGTGCTCTGGTTCACCACCCCTGACGATGCCACGTTCGACTTCGACGTCGTCGCGGGCGCTAGCTACGGACTCACCCGCCAATCGACCTGGGTGCTGCCCGGTGATGGCGGCACCTTCACCTCCGGCACCGAGGGCCCCGCCCCCGGAGGACTAGCAGTTTTCACCGCCTCCGCCGTGCCGGAGCCCTCCTCTGCCGTCCTTCTCCTCGGTGCCGCCGCCTGGGGAGCCGCACTTCTGCGCCGCCGCCGCAATCACGCCTGACCCCATTCCCGCCATGTCTTTATTACGCTCCTGCCTTCTCTCCCTGCTTTGCGGCTCATCCGCCGTCTTGCATGCCACCGTTACCGTCACCGCAACCGCCGGCAACCTCGGAACGCCGCTGCTCGATAACACCGGACAACCGGTCGCCGCAGGCGTTTCGAGCTTTCTCGTCATCGACCGTCTCGGCGGTGACTTCCAAGCACTCCAGTCCATCGGTGCGCCTCTCACAGCCGGGACCCATTTTGGCGCAGACGATCGCTACTACGTGGTCGAGCGCCGCACCGTATTCCGCGGCGTCAGCCAATTCGTCGACCTCATCGAGCATCCGGAGCGGTAACACG
This sequence comes from uncultured Opitutaceae bacterium, assembly GCA_963977295.1. Lineage (GTDB taxonomy): Bacteria > Verrucomicrobiota > Verrucomicrobiia > Opitutales > Opitutaceae > Actomonas. The sequence goes on along the minus strand of CAXBOL010000012.1, from coordinate 6,122 downwards.
TTCGCCATCGTATGGGCCGGCAACCCTTCCGAAAACCACTACGGCATGGCCCGCCAATCCAACTGGGTGCTGCCGAGCGAGGGCGGCGTCTTCACCTCCGGTTCCGAAGGACCCGCTGCCGCCAATCGAGCCGTGATCTCCGGGCCCGGGGCCTCCGTGGTGGCCAACCCCGCCACGTCCAACTCAAATCAAACTAACTCGAGTGGCCACCCCACCAATCCGATCATCGGTGGGGTGAACGGATCGACCGGTAATCCCAACCTGTCCGGTAACCCCAACGTCGTCGCCATTCCTGTCACGGTGCCAGGAAACGCTCCCACCGAGCGTATCAGTAATCTCTCCGCACGAGCGGTTTCCGGCTCGGCTGAGAACCAATCGATTGCCGGTTTCGTGATCGCCGGAACCGAATCAAAGACCCTGTTGCTGCGCGCGGTCGGCCCCACGTTGGCTGACTTCGGCGTCAGTCGGGTTATCTCAGCACCGGTGCTTGATCTCATCCAGAACCAAACCCTGATCGCCAGCAACCAAGGTTGGACCAACGCGACCAACGCTGCCGCCATCGCCGCGGCCGCTGAGACCGCCGGAGCGTTTCCTCTCCCGGAAACCGCCGCCGACTCCGCTCTCTTGGTCGATCTCCAGCCCGGCGCCTACACCGCCATGGTGCGAGACGACACCGTAACCGAGGGTGTCGTGTTGGTCGAGGTGTATGACGTGAACCCGTCTGCGGTCCACAGCCGCCTCGTGAACCTCTCGACCCGGGCACCGGTTGAATCCGGCGAAGGCGTGCTCACCGCGGGCTTCGTGGTCACCGGCGCAGTGCCCAAACAAGTCCTCGTCCGCGGCGTCGGCCCCACCCTGCAGGAATTCGGTCTCAGCCAGACCTTGGCCGATCCTCAGATCACCGTGTATCAGGGCGACACCGAAGTCGCCACCAACAACAACTGGGACCACGGATCTGACGCACTCACGACCGCGTTCAACACGGTCAGCGCCTTCGTATTACCCGCCGGCAGCACCGACGCCGCCCTGCTGCTGTCCCTCCAGCCCGGCACTTACACGGTGCAACTCAGCAACGCCGACGCGACCCCACCCGACGGCGTCGCCCTCGTGGAAATCTACGAACTCCCGTAAATTCCCCCCCCCGCGAGTTCTTCGTTCTTGTTCCCGCGATTCCTCTTTCAGCCGCGCTCCCTTCCGGAGCGCGGCTTTTTTATCGGCCGAACTCTCTTCGTTCTCATTCGTATCATCTTAAATTGGGTCACTGAGGCCACGGAGAATTGCACAGAGTTCACAAAGCCATGTTTACGAAATAAATCCTTGGGCGAGCGACTGTCCCTTCCGGGGTGAAGATTTGCTCTCCTTAGTTTCCTCCACTCGTCTCTGTGAAACTCCGGTTTGCCTCTGTGTTCTCTGTGACAATCTGCGGGTTTCAGACTCAACCCGCTCAAACCCGCGATCGCCGATACCATTGCAGACCGGCCAGAGCCAAGGCCGTCAGCACGAGCAGGGTCGTCATGACCGTCACCAACGATCCCGAAGCCACCAAGGGCGAGAACAACAGGTAAACCGCCAGCATCGTCGCGATCACCACAATTGCCGCCTCGTGCCGGTATTTCCAGGGCTCAATATTCACGACTTTCTTGTCCTCCAACACAAACGGCACCTCGCGTTTCTTAAACACGCCGATCACCAGCATGAGCCCGCAGCTCGCCACAAAGAGGATCGCAAGTTGATGCAGGAAGTGCATTTCCGGTTTGATCACCAACTGCAGCAATGCATAGGTCGCGACAAACCCCGCCAACGCGATCTTCGCAGCGATCGCCGGCACCCGCCGCGTCACGTAGCCCATGAAGATGATCGTGAAGATCGGCACGTTGAAGAACCCATTCACGATCTGCAGATACTGAAAAAGTCCCTGCGGCGCATACATGATGAAGGGAGCGATCGTCATGGCCGCAATGGCCAGCACTCCGCCGCAAAGTTTACCTTCTTTGACCAGTTGATGATCCGTCTTCCCTTGCCCAAACAGGGGCTTGTAGACGTTCAAAGTGAACAGCGTCGTCGCACTATTCAGCACACTGTTAAAGGTGCTCAGGATCGCGCCAAACATCACCGCCGCAAACAGTCCCACCAGCGCTTTGGGCATGATGTCATTCACCAGCGCCGGATACACCATGTCGGCGTTCTCAAACTTGTTGGCTCCATACAGATGACACGCGATCACCCCCGGAATACAGACCATGAACGGCGTCAGCACTTTCAGGAACCCCGCCATGAGCACACCCTTCTGACCTTCCTTTAAGTTCTTCGCCCCCAGCGCCCGCTGCATAATCGCCTGGTCCGTGCCCCAGTAATAAAGGTTCACCAAAATCATCCCGGTAAACAGCGTCAGAAACGGCACCGGATCGGTGTCGGCCCCCAACGAGTTCAACTTCTCCGGCGCCTTGGTCATGATGGTGTCCAGACCGACTGCAAAACTGCCCTTACCCAGTGCGACCAAGCCCAACACCGGCACGAGCAGACCGGCAAACACCAGCCCGATCCCGTTCAACGTGTCCGAAATCGCCACGGCTTTGAGCCCGCCGAAAATCGCATAGACCGACCCGATGATTCCAATCGCCCAGACCGTGATCCAGATCGCGCCCACGTTGCTGACGTTGAACAGCCCCGAAACATCAAAGATCGCTCCTATCGCCAACGCGCCCGAGTAAAGCGTCGGCGGCAACACGTTGACCACGTAACCGATTAAAAACAGGTAGGTCACAAATGTCTTCACGCCTTTGTCGAAGCGGGACTCCAGAAAATCCGGAATCGTGGTCAGGCCGGCTTTCAGGTAGCGCGGCACCAAAAACAACGCCACGATCACCAGCGCCAGACCCGAGCCGACCTCCCAGCCCATCACCGACATATTACCGGCATAAGACTGGGCGTTCATCCCCACGAAATTGACCGCGCTGAGATTGGTCAGCATCAGCGAGCCGCCGATGACCCCGCCGGTCAAACTACGGCCGCCGAGAAAATAACCGTCCTTCGAATCCGTGTTATCCTTTCTCGTTTTCAGGTAGGTGATGACACCGACCAACGCCGTGAAGAGGACAAACGAAGACAGCATGAGTATGTTCATACGGCGGAAGAAGGTGGGGTATGGGAGGGGCAGGGTTGAACGACACAGTCCGTCGGGAGTGCGCGCAAAGGCACCGCCACCGTTACGAGCATCCGCCCCGACGTCACCTTCGAAAATACCCTAAAGACCGAAACGGAGGTCGCCCCTGAATCCCCCCTCCGTCAGCGTGCACCATCCCATGACCCGCCCCAAACGCTACCCGGCCGCGTTGCTCGCGACCTGCCTCATCCCGTGGACTCCGGACTACGCCTTCGATGCGCCGCTTTTTACCCGCGTCGTGCAACGCCTCGCCCGGGACATGACGCCGCACCTCTACCTCTTTGGCACCGCCGGCGAAGGCTACGCGATCACGGATCGCCAATTCGAATCAATCGTCTCCACTTTCCATCGCGCATTGCCCGCCGACGCCGTGCCCATGATCGGGGTCATCAGTCTGTCTCTCGGCACGATCATCGAACGCATCGAATTTTCCCGCACGCTGGGGTTTCGAGACTTCCAAATCTCCTTCCCGAGCTGGGGCGCCCTCACCGATGTGGAAGTAGATCGATTCTTCGCGGCCACGTGTGGAGCGTTTCCCGACTGCCGTTTCCTGCACTACAATCTGCCTCGCACCAAACGGGTGCTCGCCGGTTCGGACTACGCCCGCCTCGCGGCCCGGCATCCCAATCTCGTGGCCATCAAAATCGGCGGCACTGACACCACGGGTTTGAGCGAAGTGCTTGAATCCGCGCCCGAACTCCAGTGCTTCTTCGTAGAGTATGGTTACGCCGCGATGCGCGATCAGCACGAGTGCGGGCTTATCGCCGCCATGTCGGCCGGAAAACCCGCGTGGGCTCGCAAGTTTCACGCCGCCCGCGGTGCTCCACTCGCCGCCATGTTCGACGAAGCCCAGGCGGCCCACGCCGTGCTCAAAGCCCATGTGATACCCACCGGGGCTCACATGGATGGTGCGTTCGACAAGCTGAACCTGAAACTCATCTTCCCCGAGTTCCCGCTGCGCCTGCTTCCGCCCTACACGGCTCCCGACGAATCCGTTTTCGACCCACTGATTGCCGCATTTCCCCCGAGTTGGCTCAACCGTAAGCCCGGATCTCCATGATTCGCGCGTGGTCGAGCCCCTGCGTCGCTGACACCGAAATTCGCAAAGCACGCGCCGCTCCCAGATCCCCCCATTTATGGCGACGCAGTCGCTGGTAATTCCCCGTCTCCTGGACCACCAACTCCCAGCCCCGCTCCGTGTGCATTTCAATCGTGTAATCGCGCACCGTCTCTTCCTGCGGGCGTCCCCACTGCATCTTGGCAGTGTATCCATCGGCAGGTGACAACGTGAGCAGGCGGTGCAGTCCGGTATCGAATACGATCACCACTTCCCGCACCGCCACGGCCTCGTTCCACCGCACTTCCAACCACGCCGGAAGCCCCGCTCCCGGGTCACTCATCCACCGATGCGTGCCCGGAAAGGCCCGGTCCGGCGGCGCGCAGGTCACCGGAAACGTATTCGCGCCACGCGAAACGGGGTCCCGAACTTCGTCATCCCAAAGATTCGCCTTCAACTCCGTCACCATCGCCACCGCCGGCCCGTGGACCGAACGGGTTTGCCCGCTGCGCACATTTTCGGCCTCGCCTCCTGATTGTTCACTCGAAGCCACGATTGCCGCGGCCTGCCGCACGAGGTCCGTCTTGTCCGCGTTCCGCACCCCGACCAAATAACAGTCATCGCGCAACAACTGCTGCTGCACTTGCGGCCATAGCTCCGGTCGCTCCGTGAGCTGCCCCGGGGTGATTCCAGCCCGCAATGCCACCGCCGCCGCCGTGGCCACCCCTTGTCCAATCGCGGCACAGGTCGCCATCACCCGCGTGGTCGCAAACGCAATATGCGTCGCCGAAATATTTCGCCCGGCAAACATCAAATTTTCCGGTGAACGTGCGACACACGACCGCAGCGGAATCCCGTATAGATACGGCAGATGATGCTGATGACACGGCGGTAAATCCGGTGCGTCGACGCCCTCCGGCGGATGTGTGTCAATCGGCCACCCCCCAAACGCGATCGCGTCCCCCCATGGCCGAGATTCGAACACGTCGGTTTCGGTTAACACCTGCCGCCCCACAAACCGACGACTCTCCCGTTTGCCCGGCAGGAAACCCACCCATTCCAACGCCCAATGCGACGCGTCGACCGCCGACCGATTCTTCACGTGGTCCCACACACCCAACGTGATCGCGAGCAACTCGTCACGGATCATTTCGTTATCCTTGAGCGTATCCACACATCCGCCCCACTCCGCCCACCAGTAACCGTATTCCAATCCCAAATCCGACCCCGTTTGGCCATACGGCCGCAGTTTAAAATCCGCCTCCTCAAACTTCCGCACCCACGGCGGCGCCACAAACGGCATCGGCCGATCATGTCGCCGCGCCTGAAACATGATCGTCGAGCCCAAGGTCTTCCGATCCGCCTCCTCCACTGCCAGCTTCTCGCCAAACTCCGCCGCCCCTTCCCGCCCCTTTCGATACGGCGCACCCGCCTCCACCCCCAGCCGACCATCACCCGTGCAATCGACAAACCCCTTCGCCTGAATCCGAAACCGATCTTCGGTCGACGCCCGGGTGGCCGACACCGCCGTGATCAGGCCGTCCACCACCTCCGCCCCGTCCACCGTCGTGTTGAGCAACAGGTGCAGATTCGGTTCACGCCGACACTTGTCGTAGAGCAGCAGGTCCAACATCGACGCCGAGCGCTGCGGATTGTGCACCGCCAGCTCCAGTCGGATTTCTTCCATGATGCCGCCCTCGCGCAACTCCGACTCCAACACCACCCCGCCCCGAAGTCCCGTCGCCCCCACGATGTGCATCCGCACTTCGCTCGAAGCATTCCCTCCCAGCACCGCGCGATCCTGACACAGGATCACCCGCACCCCCAACCGCGCCGCCGCCAACGCACAACACACCCCCGCCATGCCTCCTCCCGCGACCAATAAATCGCAGCTCAACTCAA
>CAXBOL010000011.1:0-22798 GCA_963977295.1 uncultured Opitutaceae bacterium | reverse complement strand
CCGGCCGAGGAGATCGACGACGGCATCCGTATCGTCCCAGTCCTCGAAGAATCCTTCGACAACAACGAGCAAGGCTGGCCCGGACTCGAAGAAACCCACGTCCGCAGAGCGATGATCCGGTCGAGCACGCTGTTTTGGCACAACCGTCTCGAGGATCGCTTTCAATCCACCACCAAGCCCCTGCCGCTCTCGTCCCGCCGCAACTACGAGATCGCCCTCGAAGCGCGTTGCGACGCGTCCGCCGGCACCCCCGGTTGGCACGGCGTGTCGTGGGGCGCCTCGGTCGACCCGTTTCAGGAATACGCCTTCATGGTGCATCCCAGCGAGGGCTGGCGCCTCGTCACCGAGATTGACGGCAACATCGACGTGCTCGCGTCCGGACCTCTCGACGCCCTCTACCGCTCCAATAACAACAACCTGCTCACCCTGCGAAAAATCGACGACCAACTCACGTTGTTCGTCAACGGGATGTGCGTGCTGGTGCGACCCATGCCGACGCCCTTCGGCAATCATATCGGGCCCAACATCGGGCCTGGAGTCGGCGCCATTTTTAGTAGTCTACGCATCAGCTACCTCCGGGGCGAGGCCGTGTTGTTTGCCGAGAAACTGGCGGCCTACCGCGCGGGCGTCGGCGACATGACTCGAAGCTTCTTCGGGCCACCGGTCGTGAAGGACATCTCCCTTGCCGAGCCGATCAAACTCGCCCGTGACCCCGCCGAATGGTCGGTCGTCGAGGGGTGGTTCCAAACGGCGTGGGATCACAGCCAAAACAACCGCAACGACGAAGCTGCCGCCCTCCTGCGCGACGTCATCGCCCACGCCCCAGACTTCCCTCCCGCCCATCGCACCTACGCATGGACCGCCCTTATGCTGGGCGACTTGGCCACCGCGCGCGCCTCCATCGATTTTGCCTTGTCCATGGAGCCGGCCAACCTCGCCATGCACGCGCTCGCCGCCTACGTCGCCGCCGCCGAAAACAATTCCCCTCGCGCTATTGAGCTGCTGCGCACGACCGCCTTCCTCGATGCCGGTGGCGCCAACCGTGCCGCGCTGCACGAGGACATCAAGCTACTCACTCCCGCCATCAGCGACCCCACCGCCATGCGCCAACTCGACGCCGAGATCGACCGCGTCTACGCGCAACGCGACACCACGTTCGATCCGATCGCCGCCACCATTCAACGTGCTCGCGAGGCCCACGCCGCCAACAACACCGCCGCCGAACGCACCGCGGTTGACGAGCTGATGAAGCAGGTCGACACCCTCCCCTCCGGCTACGCGTGGCTGGCCGTGCCGATCCTCACTGACGCCGGATGGAGCCTCGCCTTCACCGATGAACCCGCCAGCGCCCGCCCCGCTTGGGAGGAAGCGTATCGCCGCCTTCGCTCCACCCGCACCTACCAGTCCGACGTCACGATCAACCGCCTCGCGCAATACCTCGGTTCCTCCTATCTCAACATCGGCGAGGCCTCCCTCGCCGAACAAATCGCTCGCGCCGAGCTACCCATCACGATGAGATTGCCGCGCTACCTCGAGAGTCGAAAGGACGACTTGCTCGAACTGGTCTGCATGGCGACCAACGCGCAGGAGCGCTACGCCCGCTCCTACGACCAGGCCAAACTCCTGCTGGAACGCGCCCGCCGTTCCGGCGATACCTTTCGCGAAGCCACCGCCCTCAACCTGGTCGCCATGTCGTTCACGACCACCCAGATCGCCGACGAACGCGCCGAGGTTCGCCGCCTGCTCGAAACCGCGGAAAAGCTCTGCGTCGAACATCACTACCCCGAACTTCTCGCTACCGTGCGGGGCAACCTCGCCATCTCCTACTACGTCGCCGGGGAGACCGCCCGGGCCTCTGCCATCTACGTCAAAAACGCCCGCGAAGCCGAGGCCGCCGGCCGCATCCTCGACGCCGAACTGGCCTACAACAACGCCGGCGCCCTCGCCGTGCACCAGGAACGTTTCCCGGAGGCCACGCGCCACTTCCAGAGCGCGGTCAAACTCATCGAGCGCCACCGCGACACGCTCATTCAAACCGACCGCCTAAACTTCCTCCAACGTCGCCGCGGCGCCTATCAATTTCTCGCCGAGTGCCAAGCCCGTGCCGGCGACGTCGCCGGGCTCTTCGCCACCCAGAGCGCCATCCGCGCCCGCGTGCTCGCCGAGCAGCTCTACCAAAACCAGTCTCCTCCCGACGTCACCCTCGCGGCCTTTCAAGCCTCTCTCGCCGCCGATGAAACCGCCGTCATCTATACCCTGCTGGGCGGCGGTGAGGTCATCATCCATACCATCGATCGCGCCAAAGCCCGCGCCCAAATCGTCCGCACCTATCAACCGTTCATCGGCCTCAAAAAACTCTACCAAGAGCGCATGTCGTCGCACAAAGACGGATACAAGCCAACGTTGTGGCAAATCGAACGCGCCGGAAACCTGTTCAACGTCCGCACCTCCGAGGCCAATCAAATCTCCGTCTCAGATATGGAAGAACAGGTCGAGATCCTGCAGGGGGTGTTGGAAAAACACATTCAGGTGCCGCCCGACCAAGCCCCGATCATCATCGACAACTTTCTCCGCGCCTTCAGCGCCCTCATGGTCGAGCCACTGCAAGGCAACATCGCTCCCGGTCGCAAGCTCCTGATCATGCCGGACGACTTGCTGTATTTCGTGCCCTTCGAAGCCCTGCGCTGGGAAGAGGACCGCTACGTCGCGCAAGTTTTCGATGTGCGCTATGTGCAATCGCCTGCCGTGCGCCAGATCCTTCGCCAACGCAACTACGCCGCCAACCGCCGCGACCTCCTCGCCATGGGCGGTGCCAAATACGCGGCGATGGAAGACTCCGCCCCACCCGTCAACAGCCCGCAACGCCACGCCGAGCTCGCCATCAAGGTCGACGCCAACGCCCGCCTCGCCCGCTCCCAACGCGAAGCCTTCGCCGCGCTCTTCGGCACGGAGCCCATGAAATACCTCGCCGGCAGTCTGCGGGAAGTCGCAGCCCTCCGCGCCATCATGCCCGACAGTGCCGTTTACGTCGGCGAGTGGATGACTGAAAATTACCTCAAGGCACTGTCCACTTCCGGCGAGCTCGCTCAATTCCGCTACGTACACCTCGCCACCCACGGTTTCGCCGTGCCGGATTTCCCCCAACTCTCCGGCGTGGCCATGAGCATCTTTCCGACCGTCCAAGACGGTGAAGACGGTTACCTGACCGCCCCCGAGATCGCTCGCCTCAAGATGAACGCCGACCTCGCGGTGCTTTCCGCCTGTCAAACGGGTCTGGGTCGCATCCAGGGCGGCGAAGGCATCGCCGGCCTCACCAGTTCCCTACTCATCGGCGGCGCCAACCAGGCGCTGGTCACGCTCTGGTCAGTCAGTGACCAAGGCACCATGCTCTTTATGACGGAGGTCTACGGTCGCCTCGCGCAGGGTCAGTCGGTCCCGCGCGCAGTCGCCGAGATCCGCCGCATGTTCATTGCGGGCGAATTCGGCCCCGGCATGGCCGAACCCTACATCTGGGCCCCGTTCGTCCTCTACGGCCCCTAACTCCAGCCCCCCTTCCACCCTCCCTCGCTCCCTTTAACATCTCCATGCGCTCCCTATCCTTCACCGCCGTCCTGCTCCTCAGCGCCGCCCTCCCGCTCACCGCTGCCACGAAATCGACCTCGCTCAACGACGATTTCAACGGCCGCAAATCCGATTGGGTCTGGCTCGGCACCGACGACACGACGGTGTCGAAGTTGAACAAGGGTATCCTCTACTGGCACAACACGTCGACCGACCCCGACAGCATGCAAATCACCTCGACCGAGATCAATCTCGGCCTGCGCAACGACTACGAGCTCTCGGTCCGCATGCGCATGGTAAAGAGCGCCTTTGACAACGGCTGGATCGGCTTCCGCTGGGCCTTCTATGAAGACGAAAAATTCTACTACCAATTCCAACTCGATCCGGAAAACGACGTGCGCCTTGACGCCTATCAGGACGACACCCTCACGCGCCTCATCGACTGGCGGACGTCACCTGCAATCAAAGCGGGTGAATTCAACACCTTCACCATCCGCCAGGTCGGCCGGTCCCTCTACGTCTATGCCAACGACGAACTCTTCGCCGTGGGCCCGAGCCGCGACCTGAGTGGCGGTAAGTTTGCCTTGCGCATCGATGGCGGGGTTGAAGCCGAATTCGATTTCGTGCACTCGCGCCCCCTCCCCCCCGCCGAAGCCGCCGCCACTGTCGCCGAATTTGACGCGTTGCTCCGGGCCCGCCCCACCGACTTTCACCCGCTGGTCGAAACCTTTGCCGAAGACCAAGATAACTGGACCGGTATCGGCGACGACGATACGTCCTTTGGCGAGATCGCCGACGGCGTCTACCACTACGAGAACTTGGAGCTTGAAGACGGTTCCGCCCACTTCATCGGCGTCTTCAATCCTATCGATGATGAGCGCAACTTCTCCGTTGCAGCCCGCCTCCGCTTCGTCGGCGGCGTCGCGAGTCGCGCCTTCGGTCTTACCATTGGTCGCAATGACGAAAGCTTTGCCCGTCGCTTTTTCGACATCGCCAACGACCAAACCTTCAGCGCGGGCTATTTCGACGGGAATAAATGGACCACCGACATTGAGTGGACCCCCGCCAAAGACCTGATCAAAGCCGATGACTACAACACCATCGCCATCCAAAGCGTGGGTCACTCCGTGTATTACCTTATCAATGACACTGTCGTCGGTCGGGCCATCCGCACCCCTCTCACCGGAGGCGACTACGGCGTTTCCATCAGCTCCGGCGTCTCGGTCGATGTCGACGACTACCGCATCACCTATCTCCCGCAGGCCAAGGATGAAACCGCCGCCCAAATCACGCGGCTCGATGATAGTTTCCGCACTTTCCAGATCGCAAATGGACCGTCGACCGAACCGTGGGTTGATCCGTTGGACGACGCCTCCCAAGGGTGGCTCTGGACCGGCGCCAACGACAAACGCAATTTCACTTTTGCAGGCGGAAAGCTGACCGCCGAGAGCAAGACTGAAACCACGATGCTCGAGCTGCTCGAGAGGCCCATCAACGAGGAAGTCGACTACGATCTGCGCCTGACCCTCACCCACCTCGCCGGCCCCACCAACACCGGCACGGGACTGATTTGGGGCCGGACCTCGGACGGCGATGCAAGGGTAAATTTCCTCATCACATCCGATGGTTACTACCGCTACACCAACCTAAAAGGTGGCATCTATAACCACCCGATCGAATGGACCAAAATTGAGGTCTACCGGCCGAACCTGCCCAACGAACTCATGGTCCGCAAAATCGGCGACCGCTACTTTCTCTACCTCAACGGTCAACTCCTGGCCGACGCGCCGGTTTCCAAGCTGCAGGGCTCGCTGCTGGGTATGGAAATCGGCGGCGACCAAACCGTGGCCTTCGACGAAATCTCACTCACCTACCATCCACGCACCGGGGCCGAATCTCAAGCCGAGTTCGCCCGCCTGGACGCCGAACTCGCCGCCGCCTACCGCGCCAAAAAGATCGTGGGTATCATGCACCAACCCACTTTCCGAGCTGAGCGGCGGGCGGAAATCCATGCGGAGTTCGAAGCCCAACGACTCGATGACAAGGATGACAAACAGCTGAACAAGGTGCGCAAGCAATACAGTCAAAAGCCGATCCTCAGCCTCTACGCGGATTGGAAAAAGCCGTTCAAAGTCATCAACGACAACCCCCGCTACATGGAAGTCTACTACAAATATCGGGACAAAGCCGGGCTCCAATACTACTACCAAATCTCCACGATGTGTCCGCCCGGTCGAAATGCCGACGACCTTTCCAACTTTGTCATCACCGGGATCACCATGACCGACAGGGTGCGTTAAAACTGCGCCCAACTCGACGGCTCCCCGCCCTCCGCCGATATGTTGTGGGTCTACCCGACCGTGAGCGTCATGACGGCCGGCGAGTTCGGCCCTGCCATGGCCGAGCCCCACATAGGGGCCCCGTGCGTAACTTGTGGCAGATAACTCATCCCCAGCCTCATCTTCATCCCCATGCGCCTCATTTTCCTCACCGCCATCCTGCTCCTTGCCGCCACGCTGCCGCTCGGTGCTGCGAGCAAACCCACCTCGCTCAACGACGACTTCAACGGCCGCAAATCCGACTGGGTCTACCTCGGCACCAACGACACCACCGATTCGAAATTGGATCGAGGCATTCTTCGCTGGCACAACACCTCGACCAACCCCGACAGCATGCAAACCCCCTCGACTGAGATCAGGCTCGGCTTGCGCAGTGACTACGAACTCTCCGTGCGCCTGCGCATGGTCACGAGCGCCTTTGACCACGGAGGGATCGGCTTTCGCTGGGCCTTGAACGCCGACAAAGGAGACTACTACCAATTCCGACTCGCCCCGAAAAACCAGGTGCGACTCGACGCCTATGACGACGAAACCCTCACCCGACTCATCGACTGGCGCGCCGCCGCCTCGATCAAACCGAACGAGTTCAACGTGTTCACGATCCGCCAAGTCGGCCGCTCCCTCTACCTCTACGCCAACGGCGAACTCTTCGCCGTGGCCCCTAACCGCGACCTGAGCGGCGGCCGGTTCGCCCTACGCATCGACAGCGGGGTCGAAGCCGAGTTCGACTTCGTTCACACCCGCGCTCTGCCCTCCGACGAAGCCGCCGCCACCGTAGCCGCCTTCGATGCGCTGCTGCACGCCCGCCCGGCCGAGGTTCATCCGCTGCTCGAAACCTTCGATGACAACCACCGCGATTGGCTGGGCGTCGGCGACCAAGACGAATCCTTCGGTGAGATCGTCGACGGCATCTTCCGCTACGAAAATCTCGAACTCGAAGCCGGCTCCGCCCGCTACTCCGGCCTGATTCAAGCCATCGATGATCAACGCAATTTCGCGGTCGAGACTCGCCTCCGTTTCGTCGGCGGCATCGACGACCGCACCTACGGTCTCGCCCTCGGTCAGGACAGCAAAAGCGGCGCCCGCCGCTACCTCACCATCGCCAACGATCAAACGTTTCGAGCCGGCTACAGCGACGGCAAGAAGTGGCACACCGACGTCTCCAAGACCGAAGTGAAGGACCTGATCAAAGCCGCCGACTACAACACCCTCGGCATCCAAAGCATCGGCCGCACCGTGTATTACCTCATCAACGACACCGTCGTCGGCCGCGGCCCTCGCACGCCCTACCTCGGCCGCGGCTACGGCTTCACCACGGCTTCAGGCGTCTCCATCGACGTAGACTACTACCACCTCACCTACCTCCCGCAGTCGGCCGACGCCACCGCCGCTCGCATCACCCGGCTCGACGACGGCTTCCGCGACTTCCAGATCGCCCACGGCCCGTCGATCGAGCCGTGGATCGATCCCTTGGATGACAACACGAGCGGCTGGCTCTGGACGGGCGTCACCGACGAACGCGCTTACACGTTCGCCGACGGCTCGCTGAAAGCCGAAAACAAAACCAAGGGCAGCCGGGTCCAGCTGCTAAAAAAAACCATCAACGAAGAAGTGGACTACGATCTGCGCCTGATCCTGACCCACCTCGGAGGCCCGACTAATATGGGCATGGGACTGGTCTGGGGGCGGACCTCCGACGGCGACGAGGGGATCAAGTTCCTCTTGGCGCCCGACGGCCACTACTGCTTCAAAAACGTGAAGGGCAAAGTCTCCCGTCTCCCGATCGAGTGGACCAAGATTGCCAACTATCGCGACAAGGCCCCCAACGAGCTCCTCGTCCGTAAAATTGACGATCGCTACTTTCTGTATATCAACGGGCAACTCATGGGCGACGCGCCAGTTTACCCCTTGGAGGGCTCGAACCTGGGCATGGAAATCGGCGGCAACCAGACGATCGCCTTCGACGAGATCTCCCTCACCTACCCCCCGCGTCCCGGCGCTGAATCCCAGGCCGAATTCGCCCGTCTCGATGCCGAGCTCGCCGCCGCCTACCGCACCAATCAGATCGTAGGCGTCGTGCACCAGCCCACCTTCCGCGCCGAACAGGGGGCCAAAATTTCTGCCCAGTCAGAGGCTCAGCGCCTCGACGAAAAGGATGACAAAGAGCGCACCAAGGCGCGCAAAAAGTATGACCAAAAACCCATCCTCAGCGTTTACGCGGACTGGGGAAAGCCTTTCAAAGTCGTCAACGAGAACCCCCGCTACATGCGCGTCTACTACAAGTATCGGGACAAGGCAGGTCGCCAATATTACTATCAGTTCTCCACCATGGTCCCTCCGGGTCGATCCGACGAACTCACCAACCATGTTGTTTCCAGCATCCAGCTGACCGATAATCCCTACTGAACCGCGCTCCTCGGCAAGGGGTCAGGCTTTGGGGTTTGGGGTCGGATCGATGGAAGACACATCGAGCCCCTACCCCTCTCGGTTTGGGCTGCTTGAAATTGTGGTCCGTGCCACCCCTCTCCGCCGTAGGAGTGCCGACAAGCGGCAGCCCTACACCGCGCCGACGGGAACCTCCCCGACGCGGTATTCGCCAGCGAACGCCCTACTCCCGAGCAAAGGAATTGCCCCCCACTTTTCCACTTCCTTCTTTCCCAGCCAAGCGCTGTCTTCTATTGACTCCCTCTGGTCGTGAAATTTCACAACTTTCTGTTATCATGCGGGATACCGAATCGTTCTATCGCATTTTAATCGCCATGTTCGATCCGAATTCGAATCTTCCGCCCCATGGCTTCTCCTGCGTCCGTCGCTCCTCAGACTCCGTCAAATCCCGATCTTTCCGACGCCGCGATCTCGCGCAGGTTTCAGGCCCGTCGCGAATTCATCCTGCGCGAAGCGGTCGCGTGCGTCGTGCCGGGCGACCCCACCCAGGGCAGTAAGTTCGACATCGCGGCATGCCTCGCGCGCGGCGAAAACCTGCCCGCTGCCCTCGCCCGTTTGGCCAAGCTCGACGGTGCCCCTCCCTCTGGCGACATGTTCTGGGTCTACCCGACCGTGAGCGTCATGATGGCCGGACGACACTCCCTCGACGAATCCAGTCGTGCCCGCATTGCCGAACTCTGGCGCACCTACTGGCCCAGCCGCGGCGACACCGAAAACCATTGGGTGCTCTCCTACGCCAGTCTCTACCTCGCCGCCCAAGCCAACCCCGACGCCGGTCCCGACCAATGGTTTAATGGTCGCTCTTCCGCCGAAAACCGGGCCGAGGCGCGCGACTACCTGAACCATTGGATCAACGTCACCACCAGCCATGGCCAGGGCGAGTATGACTCCCCCAACTACATCGAGGAATACGCCATCGGCCTCGCCCTGCTCGCCGGCTGGGCCGACGAGCCCGCCTTCCGCGACCGCGCCAAGCGCATGCTCGATTACCTCCTTTACGACTACGCCGTCGAAACCCTCGACGGCCTCTACGGCGGAGCCCACAGCCGCGTCTATCCGCGCCACATCATGGCCCCGGCTCGCACCGCCGCCGCCGCCCTCGGCTGGTTGCTCTTTGGCCTCGGCGACTACGAACCCAGCGAGCGTCAGGTCACCCGCCATCAGCTCCGCGAGGAACTGCCCGAACGTGGTGCCAAGCTCATTGCACTCTCCGGCTACACTCCGCCCCCCATTCTCGAACGCATTGCCCGCGCCCGCGCCGTGCCCTACACCGAACTCGAGCGCAAACGCACCCGCTGGCGCATGCGCCACGCCGGCCCCGAGTCGTTCGTCATCGGCGACCGCCGCACCGTTCCGGTCACCAAGACCACCTATGTCGATCCGGACTTCATTCTCGGCTCCTCCCAGGGCGGACTTCTGCAACCCATCCAGCAACAGACCTGGGGCCTCATCTGGCGCACCGATAACGCCATCCTGCGCTGTCCGTCCTTTTTCGGCTGTCAGCCCTACGCCTCCGCCGTCGAGGGCAGCATGTATTTCCCGGTCGATCCCGATGTCGTCACCGATCTCATCACCCGCTCCAAGGCCGACTATGATTCGCCCGACAAACTCCCCGGCGGCTCTCCTTACGAGCAGGTGATGCAAAGCGGCACCGCCCTCATCGCGCTGCAAAACATTCCCGCCGACGCGCTCTTCCGCCACATCACCCTCTTCTTCTCCCGCGACCTTGAGCACATAGTCGAGGATGAGTCCGGCTGGATCTTCGCCCAAGGCGGTCCCGTCTACATCGCCGTCCGTCCCTTCGTCGCCGGCGAGTGGCGTGCCAACGATTGGACCGGCTTCCTCGCGGGAGGTGCCGGCGGTATTCTCGTCAGCGGTGACTTCGACGAATGGGGCGTCGGTCATCGCTGCTGGGTCAGCGAAGCCGAGTGCAACGGCTACGTCGTGCAAGTCGCCCCCGGGCGCGACTTTTCTTCGTATTCCGAGTTCCGTGACGCCGTGCGTGCGCTGCCGCTGGCCTTCTCTCTCGACCCCACGCCCACCGCCAACTTCACCGCGCTCGATGGCACCCGCCTCGAAGCCCGCTACGGCGCCAATCCAGCCATCAACGGCGCGCCCGTCGACGCCACTCGGTGGCCACTGTTCGACAGTCCGTTCGGCCAATCCGACGTCGGCAGCCGTCAACTCACTCTGCGCCACGACAACGAGTCGTTGTTGCTGGATTTCACCGACGTGCCCTGGGGCTACAGCACCCAACCGCCCGCGCCGGCCATGCCCGCCGCGGTCGAGCAGCCCGACGACGAAACCAGCCCAACGCTCTACGCCGCGGCCACCATGACTGGGAACCAGCGCAACACCGCCACGCCCTCCGACGCCGGACTCTTCCAACGCCTGCCCTCCGGCACCTGGACCCATACCGGCCCACGTATTCTCGGCGTAGCCAGTGTAGCGATCCATCCCAAGAACCCGGCGGTGAAGCTCATCGCCTCGGCCGACGGCATCGTTCGCACTTCCGACGCCGGTCGCACCTGGCGCAAAACCACCGGCTGGCAGGTCGCCGACGTTCGCGCCATCACCTTCGACACCAGCAACCCAGATCTGGTTTACGCCGCATCCATGTGGGGTCCCTTGCGCTCCGCTGATGGCGGCCAAACCTGGGCACCCACCCAGCAAGGGCTCGACCGGCTCTACTGCAAAACCCTCATCGCCGATCGCGCTCAACCTGGCCGCGTGTTACTCGGCATGGAACACGGACTCTACGTCTCCACCGATACCGCACTCACATGGGAGAAATTGAATTTTCCCGACGCCACCGTCACCCAAATCGCGCAAAGCCCGGCCCAACCCAACCTGTTCCTCGCGAGCACGCTCTGCCACGGTGCGTGGCGCTCCTCCAACCAGGGCCAAACCTGGACTCTCGTCGATGACACCAAAGCTAACCTCTACGCCGCCGCGTTAGCGTCCCACGACCCCGCGCTGATGGCCACCGGCGGATGGGAAAGCGGCGTGCGCATCTCGACGGACGGCGGCAAAACCTGGGATGACCGCAGTGCCGGATTGCCCAACCGCCGCATCTTCGTGCTCGCCTTTGATCCCAATCAAAGGGGCCGCCTCTGGGCCTCGACCTTCGAGCAAGGCACCTTCACCAGCGACGATCACGGCCAAGCGTGGCAAGCCGCCGGTCTAGCCGGAGCTTACGGCGCCGACTTCGTCTTCCCGCCTGGGCACCGACCGGAGTGAATTGCCCCCTAACGGAGCGCGTCAGCGCGGAGGTGGTGCGCTCGAAAAGCGTGCCCCGAAGGGGTGATGAAGCGGGTGCCCTTAGGGCAACTTAAGAACAATCACACCAAAAAGCAGGAAAGTCTCACCTCTTCGGATAACCTACCCCTTGATCCCCAACCATCTTGAAAGGCCGAACAACGGGACCATGAGATTCTGCGTTCGCACCTTTCGACTGCCTCCAATTCGATCCGACAAGATTCAGAGCCTGTCGTGCTTTGAACACTGCGACCGCAAAGATTAAGTATCGACCCCTTCGGATTTTTTACCCCTTCGGATTTTTTGACCCCTTCGGATTTTTTTCGTGTCTCGTGTGATTGAGGCGGCGGGCCCTTTGATCCCGCCTTCCTTTAGGTCATTCGCTGCGCAAGGTGTTGATCGGGTTAACTTTGGCGGCACGGCGGGCGGGGAGCCAACTAGCCAAGGCCGCTACTCCGGCCAACATTAGAATGACCGCAACGAACGTGAGCGGATCCGATGAGCTGACTCCGAACAGAAAACTACGGAGTAAACGAGTGACCACGAGTGCGCCAGCTAGTCCTAGCAACAGACCTGTCAGGGTCAGTCCGAACCCTTGGCGCATCACCAAGGAGAGAACATCGGTCACCTGTGCACCTACAGCCATGCGGATACCGATTTCACGGCTGCGACTGCTGACCGAGTAGGCGAGGACTCCGTAAATGCCGAGCGCGGCGAGTAGCAGGGCAAGCGCCGCGAATCCGGTAAGCAGTGATGCCACCATGCGTTGCAGGGAGAGCACTCCGTCCTTCTGCTGCGCAAGGGTGTGCACCTCAAAGGCTGGCACATTGTTATCGATTGATTTCACCAAACTGCGTAGCTGCGTGAAAGCGATGGTTGGATCTAGGCCGGTGCGCATAGAGAGTGTAAGTGCTAGTTGCGGCTTTTGCGAGATTGGGAAAAATATCCCGGGACGCGAAATGTCAGAGGGTTGGCCATTCCGGATTGTTTCAACAACGCCCACGACTTCGGTCGCAATTCCTCCATCTGGCCCGTGTTGGAAGATACGTTTGCCCAGGGGATTCTGCCCCGACCAATACCGTTGGGCAAATGCATCGCTGACGATAACAACGGGGGCCCCCATAGCGTTGTCAGCGGAGGTGAAATCACGGCCCGCCATTACCCGCATACCGAGGGTGCGAAAGTAGTCCTCAGACACGATATTGTATTCGCCAAACGGATGGCTACCCGGACCGGTGCCGGACTCGAATCCTTCGACGCGTGACAAGCTCATTTTTGGATTGCGACCACTCATGGGGGTGACGCGACTCAGACCGGCGGCCTCGACACCAGGCAGCGTCCGCACTCGCTCCAGAAATTGGTCATAGAAGGCACGGGCCCGCGGTTCTGCATAGTTGTTTAGGCCCAGATCAAAAGACATTAGGGCAATCTGCGACGGTTCGAATGCAGGTTCGATAGTCTGAAGCTTATGTAGACTTCGGATACAGAGACCCGCGCTAACCAATACCACCAGGGAAAGAGCAATTTGGGTGACGACCAGTGCGTTGCGGAGAGTCCAGCGGCGGCCTCCTGTTCCTGTCATGCCGGTGCCAGATTTGAGTTCCGGCACCACTCGAATCCGACTGGAGCGCCACGCCGGAGCTAGCCCAGATAGCACCCCAGTCCCTACCACTACACTAAAAGAGAATAACAGCACGCGCAGGTCAGGGCCGTGATTGAGGTCAACGTTAGCACCCATGGGTAGGAAGCGTTCGATCACACTTACGAACCAAATTGCGACGAGGGTTCCCGCCGTCCCCCCGGCCAATGCGAGAATTAGGCTTTCAGTTAGCAAACCGCGAATCACCCGGCCACGCGTGGCCCCAAGGGCCAACCGGATCGCGATTTCCTTACCCCGGCACATAGCCCGACCGAGCTGGATGTTAGCGAGATTGGCACAGGTGATTAATAGCACGAGACCGGCAATGCCGAAGAGAAGATTGAGTGGAAGTCGGGTATCCTCGAGTTCACCGGTAAAACCTTGCGCGCCGGCTAGCACCACGAGGTTGGTTTCGGTGTTCATTGGCGCGTCGATGGCGATGTGTTGGGCGAGCACGTTCATCGCGATCTCTGCCTCTTCGCGAGTCACCCCCTCTTTTAAACGACCCATCATCGATATCCAAGTGAAGGCACGGGAGTTCAGCGGTTGCGCGGTTTGGTCACGAATGTTGGTCAATTGTTCATGGGCAGTGATCGGCACATAGAGATCCGGTGCACTGCCGCGGGTGGTGCCCGTGAAGGCACGTGGCGCGACCCCGATTACGGTGAACGGGACGCTATTGATGTTCACGCTGTCGCCGACAATCTGTGGGTTCGCTCCAAATCGGTTTTGCCAAAGCTTATAGCTTAGGATCACCACTGCCTCATCCTTCACTCCCTCTCCTTCGTCTGGCGTAAACGTGCGGCCGAAGGCAGCCTCGATCCCGAGCAGTGTGAAGTAATTTTTCGATACCAGCTGCGCTAATTGCGGTTCCGTGGCGCCGTCCGTTCCGAGTCCGATTGATAGGGCTGCGGTTGCCGACATCTGATTGAACACCGTATTTTCGCGTTGGTAGTCGCGGAATAGCGGGAAGTTGAACTCAAAGTCGACATCGTGTTCACCTCGCACCTGTCCCAGTAAGACCAGCTGTTCGGGAGTCGCGACTGGCAACGGCCGGGAAAGCAATTGATCCATGACCGTGAAGATCGCGGTATTCGCGCCAATTCCCAGGGCCAGCGTCAGAACGGCAATGGCAGTGAACCCGGGAGATTTCGAGAGCTGTCGAATAGAGAAACGAACATCGCTGAGGGCAGTGTCGAGCGTGGCGCCAAGGCGATTGTCGCGCACCTCTTCGGTGCGGGCGTCCACGGAGCCGAATTCGGCGGCGGCGCAGCGGAAGGCCGTGGCGGGGTCTTCTCCGATGGCGATGCGGCGTTCGGTTTCGGCCTCGATGTGATGGCGCATTTCTTCCGCTATTTCAGATTCGAAACGACGGCGGGAAAACGTGCGTCGCACGCGGGTGAGGAAGCCGGTAAGTCTGTTCATGAGTGGGCGAAGGTAGCGGGTAGTGAGTAGGTGAGGGATCAGGGAAGTGGTATGGTGGCTCTAAGGTATGCTCACTACTTCTACTCATCCGAGGTCCTTGAGTTGGGCGCCGAGGACGGCGTTGATGGCGTCGGATAGTCGCGCCCAGTTGGCCGTCTCGCGGTCAAGTTGTTTGCGACCTAGTTTGGTGATTTCGTAGAATTTCGCTTTACGGTTATTTTCGGAAACGCCCCAGTCGGATTTGATCCAACCCTGTTCTTCGAGGCGATAGAGAGCGGGGTAGAGCGAGCCTTGTTCTACCCGCAGGACATCCTCCGAGATTTGGCGGATGCGCACGCTGATGCCGAAACCATGCATCGGCTGGAGCTGGAGGGCTTTTAGAATAAGCATGTCGAGGGTGCCCTGTAGGAGGTCGGATTTGTCTTTGGCCATGGGTTCGAAGCGAGGGAATTTTGCAGTGAGCGGTAACGGGGAAACGGTGTGCCGATTCTTTCCTAGATTATCTACATGTGATGCATCCCTCCTGTAGATTGTCAAGGGAAGTAATTTCTGTGCCTACGTCCGCTGAAAAAACCAAAGGAGTAAGCCTAGGGAGTCGTTACTTAATCATTGTGGTCAATTACCGATAGCGTTCCACAGCAACCGGGGTCGAAAAAGGGGTCATTCCGGGGGTCGAAAAAGGGGTCATTCCGTAAATCTTTGAATTTGGCCGGGCAGCAAGGATTTCAAGCGGGAGGTGCTGACCAGCAAGATTGCAGAGCTTGATCCTTAAAAATCGGGTGAATGGCACCCGTTTCGAGGGCCGCGACAACGAGGGAGTCAATGAATCGATTTGGTAACGCGTGTGCTGGAGTAGGGACTTTCGGCGTTGAAAAGACGCGCGATAATATCGGGAGTGACCGCCTAATCCGTGGACGGGAAGGTCGCGATTGCATGCGCGCTAAAACGCCAGACCAGTGCGCCGGATTCCTGGATTGCCCACAAACTTAAGAGGGCAGTTTCGCTGGCGGTAGGTAGCTCTGTGAGGAGAATCCGAGCCAGGGGAGGAGAAGGGGTAACGCGCTACTGCGACCTCATTCAAAGATTTACGGAATGACCCCTTTTTCTCTCCCCTCTCCCCTTCTAGAGGTAAAACACGGACGGGGGCCAAAGTCGGCGTCAGTTCGCGGTATTCAAGGTTTGGATATAAGCGATAAGATCACGCATCGCCTGCTCGTTGGGCACGGTCTTGGCCATGGCGGCCATCTGCTGGCCGGTCACATCACGGGGATCCGATCCCCGCACACCGCCATGGAAGAGCTTCAGGAGGTTCAGGAGATACCAGTCCTGTTTGCCGGTGAGTTTCGGCGCGCTGAGCTCGCGGTTACCCGCACCATCGGCACCGTGGCACGTTGCACAAATCGCATACAGGGCCTGACCGGCGGCGGCGTTGCCTTGCAGCGTCGGTTCGGGCGTGACGGGATCGAGGGACGACAGGTAGGCCGCGAGACTGGAGATGACGAATTCGGCCTGTGGGTGGGTATCCAGAAACTCCAACGCGCTGCGCATGGCGATGCCGTTGGCGTTCTTGAAGTGCGTCCCCCGCAAGCCGTGCTGGAATTTCTGCAACTGCGTTTGGATATACCAGTTTTCCATGCCGCGCAGGGAAGGCGCTCCGACGCTGGGATCGCCGCGGGCTTCGGAACCGTGACACGCCACGCAGTTCTGCAGGTAGACGCGTTCGCCCAGGCCGCCCCAGTTGCGGTCACTCACGACGGGCGTGAAGGTGTTTTCCTGCAGGAACGCGGCGTAGGCGGTCTCGTCGATGTTGCCGTAGTTGAGGTCGAGTCCGCCGGCGCGCAGACGCAGGCGCATCTGCGTGTCGCCGTTGAGGCGATTGACGAGCTGTTGCACCAGCGCCGTGTCGGCGGCGGTGGGTTCGTGCAGCTTGGACTTCCAGGCATCGAGCAAGGCGAGACTGATGGGTTCGAGCGAGGAGGCGGGTAAGGCCTGCCAATCGCCGAGGACGGCGGCGTAGTCTCCCTCCACCACCGCGAATTGACGTTTGGCCACGAGGTAGTCGGGCGCTTCCTCCACCTTCGCAAAGAGCGCGAAAACGCTTTGGTCAGCTGGCGTCGTATTGGTCAGCAGCTCGGTGAAATAAGGCGTCTCATTATCGAGCACGGCATGGGCGAACGCACGCGCCAGCCAGGGGTCGGAAGGCAGGGAGGTGCGCCGGGCAAAGAGCGCGCGGGCATTCTCTTCGGACGAGGGCAGCAAGCCGAGCGCGAGCAGGGACTTGAGCCGGGTCTTCGCATCGGGATCATCGAGGAGCGAGGCCGCACGCTGGAGGTTCTCCCCCCCACCCGCCTCGGTGAGCGCCATGACGGCGTTTTTGCGCACGGCGGCGGCGGGATGCGTGAGGGCCTGCGCCACCGCTTGTTCACCGGCGGCGGTGGTCACCGTGAAGGCGCCGAGGCCTTGCAGGCTCCAGATCGCATGGATCACGCGGGGATTGATTCCGATCGCATCGACGGACCGATCCGAGGCCACGATCTCGCGCAGCGCCGGGATGGCGTCGCGGCGTTGTTCGCGGACCAGTTTGCGTTGCGCGGTCATGCGCCAAAAGAGGTTGTCGTTGCCGAAGGCGGCGATCAATTCGGCGGTCGAGGCAGCGGAGAGGTCAAGCATCTGCGAGGGCGTGCCTTCCTTGGCGACAAGGCGATAGATGCGGCCGTGCTGACGGTCGCGCAGCGGGTTCTCGTGCGCGTTGCCCGCGCCCATGCGGCCCTCGAAGCCGGCCGATTGCTCGGAGGGTCGCGGATTGTGCTGGATGATGAAGTTATACCAATCGGCGATCCACAGCGCGCCGTCGGGGCCGACCTCGGCGAACACCGGGGAAAACCACTCGTCGGTCGAACTTACGATGGAGCCGCGGTTTTGGCCGACGTAGGTCGAGCCTGCTTCCTGCAGGAAAAACTCGCCCAACAGGTGGCCGGTCGGCCCGCCGATGAAGGCGCCCTTGTTCCAGAAGCGCTCCGGAAACGAACGGGCGGTATAGAGGTTGAAGCCCGCGCCGGCGGTGTAGCGACCGTGCCAGTCGACTTGGAGAAACTTGTCGGTGGCGGCGAAGAATTGCGTGAAGTCGTCGATCTTGGCCGCGAGTTGCGGCGGCAGCGCGTCGTGACGATCATAGGTGTAGGTCCGCCAGAGCGGCGCGTGCCAGGCCGGGGCGCCGTTGGCGGTCGAGCCGAAGATTTCGAAATCCTCGCTCATGCCGAGCCCCCAGGTGTTGTTGCTGAACATACCCACCGGTTCGACGACACCACTGTTCGGGTCCATGCGGAAGACGCCTTGGCCGAACTCACCTTGGGTTGATTTTTTGGCGTCGGAATATCCGACCGCGCCCCAGATCTGGTTGTCGAAACCGTAACGCAAACTGGACGGGCCCGCGTGGGTGTCCTCGACACCCCAGTCCTGGTTGATGGCGTAACGCACGTCGGCGCGGTCGTCGCCGTCGGTGTCCTTGAGGAAGAGAAACTGCGGGGCCTGCGCGACGATCCAACCGCCATCGATCGGGGTGAGGCTGGTAGGAATGTTCAGGCCGTCGGCGAAGACCGTGGACTTGTCGGCCCGGCCGTCACCATCGGTGTCTTCAAGAATGAGAATGCGGTCGTCACCTTGTTGGTTCGTATCCACTTCATTGGGATAATCGATCGTCTCGGCGACGAAGAGCCGACCGCGCTCGTCCCAGGCGAACGCGATGGGGTTGACGACCATGGGCTCAGCGGCAAAGAGCTGCAGTTCGAAGCCGCGCTCCGCCAGGGTGAGTTGCTGGGACTCTGCGGCAGTGAACGGTTTCGCGAGCTCGGGCGCGGGGTCTTGCTTGCGGTAGTTCGGAATGGTGTCGGCCGGCTCGTAACGGGCGGTCGGCAGCGTCTTCACCAAAGCGAGATTGGCGGCCGCCTTGGCGTCGCCCGCCGCCCAGCGGATGCCGCGAATGAGCAGGTCGTGGAAGGCGGCCTGACCCCAGGTCTGCAGGTCGTGACCGTAGGCGGTGTAGAAGACGCGGCCCTTACCGTGGGTGCGAGTCCACGTCCAGGGCTCGTCCTCGCGCGTCATCAGCACGGTGCGGTTCTCCTCGTTGTGATCGGCGTGCACGTAAGTCTCGTCGGTCGTCTCGAATTCATGGAAGCCGTCCATGATCGGGTGATGTTCCTGCCCGGGCACGACGTGGGCGGTGAAGGCCTCCATGCCGTGGCTCTTGAAGCGGGCGCCGACGAGATCGACGTAGGGTTGCGAACGCCCGAAGCAGGCGCTGGCGGAGTGCACCGGCACGAATCCGCCGCCGTCGGCCACGAAATTGAGTAGCGCGGTTTCCTGCGCCGAGCTCAGCTGGTCGAAGTTGGCGTAGATCATCAGCACGTCGGTCTGCGCCAGGTCCTCCGGATTGAGCACAGCCGGATCCTCCACGTAGCGCAGGCGGATTTTCTCCCCGCCCAATGAGCGGCTGAAGACCGGCGCAACGACATGCGACAAATGATACCCCCGGCCTTCGCGCTGACCGTGCCCGAGAAAGAGCACGTCGATGATCCCGTCGTCGGCGGTGCTCCCCGCATCGGCACGGGAGGTCGATAAAAACGCCAGGACACTGCACGCGAGCATAAGCGCGCCAGCGAAGAAGTTACGGAAAGGAGTCGAGGTCATGGGTCGGAGGCAAAAAAGAGGTCGAAAGGGGCGCGCCGGCAATCAGAGCGCCAAAGTGAAGTCGGGCATGCGTTTGGGCACGCCGCCTTCCATGGCGGATTCGTGGGCGAGGATACCGACACAGCTGATGTTGGCCGACTCAACCGCGTTCGGGTAGGGATTGGATTTATCGAGCACGGCCTTGATGAAGTTGTCCACCAAGTGGGGATGCGAGCCGCCGTGGCCCGCGCCTTGGGTGAAGGAGAGATGTTGATGTTCGTCGGCATCATAAACGCCCCGGCCAGTGAAGTGCTGAATCTCCGGGGGGAGCAACTTCGCGTAATCGGGCACCTCGACACGCTCGGGTATCTCCGGCTCCGGTTTGCCGAGCGTGTGAATCACCGGCTTCTCTCCTTCGATGAGCGGCCACTCGTAGGACTTCTTGGAACCAAAGACATCAAAACTCTCGCGATACTGCCGCGCCGTTTCGAACAACGAGCGGTAAATGCGCGCCGCGACATCGGAGTCCTTCATCTGGATGTGACACGACTCGACCGCGAAGGGCGACCCGTAGACCTTGGCCTGCGATTCGGCGATGCGACCCGACCCCACGCAGGTGACCTGCTCGGCCAGTTTGCGTTCGAGACCGAGCACGGGACCGACGCAATGCGTGGCGTAGTGCATCGGCGGCAGCCCGTCCCAGTAACCCGGCCAACCCGCCATATCCTGTTGGTGGCTCGCCTGCAGGAACTGGACGCGACCGAGTTCACCTTTTTCGTAAAGCTCCTTCACAAACAGAAATTCGCGACTGTAGACCACCGTTTCCATCATCATGTAGATGAGGCCCGTTTCCTTGGTCAGCTCGACGATGCGGCGGCAGTCCTCGACCGTCGTCGCCATCGGCACGGTGCAGGCCACGTGTTTGCCGGCCTCCAGCGCCTTGATCGACTGTGGTCCGTGATCGGGAATTGGGGTGTTGATGTGCACCACATCGACCGCGGGATCGGCCAACACGTCCTCGTAGGAGGTGTAGCGTTTGGCGACGCCGAACTTATCACCGATTTCGTTGAGCTTCTGCTCATTGCGCTGGCACAGCGCATACATGGTGGCGCGCGGGTGGGCCTGGTAGATGGGAATGAACTCGGCGCCGAAGCCGAGACCAATGATGGCAACGTTCATAGTGAGTATTCGTTATTTGGATGCATCGACCGCGCCGAGGGGGGCGTCAGCGTGCCATTGTTGAAGAAAGCGCAGTCCGCGTTCCGCGAAGGCGTCCTGGGACTCCGCAAAAGGGCGCCAGATGCACACGGCATCGGCCAAGCTGGAACCGTCGGGGGAAAAACTCTCGATCGACACGCGGCCATCGTAGCCGATCCGACGCAGGCCCTCGCGAAGCCCCACCCAGTCGCTGTTGCCTTCACCGGGCACACCGCGATGGCTGTCGGAGACCTGCAGGTGAAACAGGCGGTCACCGGCCGTTGCCAATGCGCCGCGGAAATCGACCTCCTCAATGTTCATGTGGAAACTATCGAGTGAAATGCCGACATCGTCGCGGCCGATGTCGTCAACGAGACGCCGGGCATCCGCCGCCGTGTTGACCATGTCGGTCTCAAAACGATTGATCGGCTCCAACGCCAGGCGCACCCCGTGGTCGGCCGCGATCCCCGCAACCGTGCGCAGGTTCGCCACGGAGCGTTGCCACTCCGCTGTGCGCGCGGCGGCGTCCGGCAAATGAGCCTTGCCCACCGGCGCGTAGAGTGGGCCGGCCACCAACGTGCTGCCCCAGTCGCGCGCCAGAGCGAAGCACTCGGTGAGGTAGGAAACCGCCAACTGCACCTTGGCCGGATCGGCACTCGACAGATCCCGGTCCCCCGCCACCGCCGCGCAGACCACCGCCGACAGACCCGTGTCGCGCAACGCGTCCCGGATCGCATTGCCGTCGACCGCCGTCGGATCTTCGACGGGAATCTCCACAAAATCAAACCCGAGGGACGCAATCTTCCTTAACAGGGAAACATCGCGACCATCGAACGGAGAGGTCCAAAGCCAGGTGCTGGCGCCGAATTGCATGGTGAGAAGAAAACGAGGGTAAGTGGGATGAAGGCATCCGCCTGGTCGCCCCGTTCGGCCAAGCCGAGCGGAGAGAATCACGCAGGTTGCGACTCTAGCGAAATTCGCTCCATCCAGCTTGTATCGACTGGATTAATAATTGTATTTTTTCGCCATCATGCATCTGTCCACCTGGTTTGACCCCATCGATCCTGTTCGGTCCGTGAGTCAACTTTTTGAGCATATTCCCGACTTGATGTATTTCGTCAAAGACCGCGACTCGCGCATCGTCACCGGCAACCGCGAATTCGCCCAGCACTGCGGGATGCGCACGACCGCGGAACTGCAGGGACGCACCGACGACGAGCTTTTCCCCTCCTACATGGCGCGCAAGTTTCTGGCCGATGACCATACGGTGATCTCCACCGGCGAGCCCCTGCTCAACTTGGTGGAACTCTTCCCGACCCGCGAGCGACTGCCGGAATGGTTTATCACCCAAAAACTGCCCCTCTTCGACCGCACCGGCGCCATCTACGGAATCTGCGGCACGGTCCAGAGCTACGAACGATTACTCGATATCTCGCAGGATCCGGTGCTTGAGCTCGTGCAACATATCCGCTCGCACTATGCGCAGCCACTCTCCGTGCCCCAACTCGCGCGCAGCATCGACTTGTCGCAACGGCAACTGGAGCGCCGTTTTCAAGCCACCTTTCGCATGAGTCCGCGCCAGTTCATCGTCCGGCTGCGCGTGCTCATTGCCAGCGATCGCTTGCGGCACAGTGACGCCCCCATCACCGAAATTGCACTGGCCTGTGGTTTTTATGACCACAGCAGTTTTATCCGGCATTTTCGCAAGGTCTTCGAAACGGGTCCGCTCGCGTATCGAAAACAGTTCCAGGGCAACACCACCACGCGATGATCATCAGTCGGCGATTTTCGCGTCACCGCCTGAACATCCAGACGGTGGTTTGGCGAAACCTTTGAGCGAACTGACCCGAAGGTGGTAACGACGAGGCCGAGTCCATTCGGGTCAGGCCGTGTTTTGTTAGTTTATTCATGGACTGGATAATTCCGAAGGGGTGGCAACCTAGGAGCCTATCGGACTTACCCTGTTTTTGGCGTTTTTCATGACGATCCAAGGACCTCATTCCTCTCTGACTCTTGACTAAAGACGATCCCGCCGGGGACACCTTGCCACTCTCGTTGAATAGGCAAACTCATCGAATGGGGCGGTATCTGGTCGAGACACTGGATTCAAGGTCAGCTCGGAAACCCGGTCGCAGCACAACGCCTTGGGCCTAGAGGGGCTCTTCCAAAAATCATTGTCGGCAATTTTACGAAACAACCCGGTTCGACCTTCCCTCATCGAATCGTTCTTAAAAAAGTTGGCCGGTCGCCTACCCCTAAGCGACCGGCC